>DASVAA010000040.1:0-21239 GCA_036376595.1 Ktedonobacterales bacterium
ACCAGCTCAGCGCCGTGTTTAGCGCGCTGGCCGATCCCACGCGGCGCGCGCTGCTCGCCCGGCTCGCCAAGGGCGACGCGACCGTCGCGGAGCTTGCCGCGCCCTTCCGGGTGTCGCAGCCAGCCATCTCGCGGCACCTCAAGGTGCTCGAACAGGCCGGATTGATCTCGCGCAGTCGCCGCGCCACGGCCCGCCTCAGCCACATCGAGGCACAGCCACTGCGGGAGGCGACGGTCTGGCTGGCCTGCTACCGCGAGTTCTGGGCCGAGCGCTACGACCGCCTCGACGCGCTGCTTGCGGAGCTGCAAGACCTTCCGCGGGCGGATCAGGCCGACCGTGAGGCCGATCCTACCGACTGACCGCCGCGTGCGGTCGAAGCTTCGGACAGAAAGGAACGCAGCATGGCAACGACGGCACAGACACAGATCACGGCGGAGCCTGGGGTGCCGCAGATCGTGATCACACGCGAGTTCGCCGCATCGCGCGCGCTGCTGTATCGCGCCCACACCGACCCAGAGCTGCTAGTGCAGTGGCTCGGTCCGCGCCGAATGGCGATGACCCTCGACCGCTTCGATCTCCGCGACGGCGGCACCTGGCGCTACACGCACCGCGACGGGGAGGGCAATGAGTACGGCTTCCACGGCGTCTTCCACGGCACACCGTCGCCTGAAGCCGGCATCGTCCAGACCTTCGAGTTCGAGGGTGCGCCGGGCCACGTCTCGCTGGAGACGCTCACCTTTGAGGAGCGCGGCGGCAAGACCCTGGTGCGCGTCAACGATGTGTTCCAGTCGGTCGAAGACCGCGACGCGATGGTGGAGTCTGGCATGGAGGATGGGGTCAACGAGGGGTATGAGCGCCTTGACGAGCTGCTCGCCCGCCTGGCCCAGGAGGTACACCAATGACCGAGCGCACACCTATCGAAACTACCAATCTCGACCGCTACGGAAATCCCGCGCTACCATGGAGCAGACCGCGCGACCTTCTCGCCGCCGACACGCCGCGGCCCAACAACACCTTCTTTCTTGGAACGGTTGGGCCGGACGGCCGCCCGCATGCCGCGGGCGTCGGCGCCCTCTGGCTCGACGGTGACCTCTATTTCACGAGCTCGCCCGCGGCCCGTAAGTCGCGCAATCTGGCGGCGAACCCGGCCTGCACCATCTCGGTCAGTCTGGAGGGCGTGGACCTGATTCTCGAAGGCGACGCGACCCGCGTCACCGATCAGCCGACGCTGGAGGCAGCGGCGGCGCGCTACCGCGAGGGCGGCTGGCCGGCGGAGGTAGAGGGTGAGGCGTTCACTGCGCCGTACAGCGCGCCGAGCGCTGGTCCGCCGCCCTGGCACCTCTATCGCCTCACCATCCACACTGCCTTCGGTGTCGCAGGAAAGGAACCTCACGGCGCGACACGTTGGCGCTTCGAGAACCCGAAAGGATGATGCCTGATGGACTGGAAGCTCGAAGTGGTGGTGGTTCCTGTCTCGGACGTAGACCGCGCGAAGCGCTTCTACAGCGAGCAGATGGGCTTCAACGTAGACGTTGACCATCGGGCGGGCGAGGGGTTTCGCGTCGTGCAGCTCACGCCTCCCGGCTCGGCGTGCTCGATCACCATCGGCACCGGCCTCGCCAAATCGGCGCCGGGGTCGCTGCAGGGCTTGCAGCTCGTCGTCTCGGATATCGAGCAGGCGCGGGCGGAGCTGGTTGCGCGCGACGTGGAGGTCAGCCCGATCCAGCACTTCGTAGACGGCATCCCGCAGGAGGGGCGCGGCGAAGACTGGAACTCGTTCGTCTTCTTCAGCGACCCCGACGGCAACGGCTGGACGGTGCAGGAGGCGCCTGCGGGCCGCTGATACCACATCGCCGCACACACGATGAGGCGCCTGCGGATCGCGATGCGATCTGCGAGCGCCTCTTGCTTCGTCGCTCCCCGCGATCAGCGCTCCAGGCTGGAGGGGTCCTCGATCAGCGCGGCGACCGTGGCAAGGAACTCGGCGCCGCGCGCGCCGTCCACGACGCGGTGGTCGCACGAGAGGCTGAGCGTCATCGTCAGCCGCACGGCGGGCTGGCCGTTGACCGGCACGACACGCTCGGCCACGCGGCCCACAGCAAGGATGGCGGCCTGCGGTGCGTTGATGATCGCGTTGAAGGCGTCCACACCGTACATGCCCAGGTTGCTGATCGTGAAGGTGCCGTCGGCCAGGTCGCGCGGCCGCAGCCGGCTCGCCTGCGCGCGAGCCACCAGATCGGCGCGGCGCCGCGCGATGCCACCCAGCGTCAGGTCGTCCGCCTGATGGATGACGGGCACCACCAGCCCCTCGGCAACGGCCACCGCCAGCCCGATGTTGATCTCGTCGTTGAGCGTGACGACGCCTTGCTGCCACGAGGCGTTGAGCCGCGGATGCCGCCGCAACGCCGCCGCCACGACCCTCACCAGCAGGTCGGTGTACGTCACCTTCTCCCGCGTGTCCCGCGCCGCGCGCTCGCGCCACGCGACCAGCGCCTCGGCGCTCACCTCGCGGACCAGGAAGAAGTGCGGGATTGTCGTCCAGCTCTGGGTGGTGCGCTCGGCCATCAGCCGCCAGATGGTGCTCGTTGTACTGGTCGCGGCCGCCGCGCCTGGGGCCGGCTCGCCCGACACATTATGCGGGGCAGGGAGGGTGGCAACCGCGCTCGCAACCGGCTCCGCCGCTAGGACGTCCGCAGCCAGCACGACGCCGCCGGGTCCGCTGCCACGGATGGCGGCCAGCTCGACACCGCGCTCCGCCGCGATGCGCCGCGCTTTGGGCGACGCCAGCCGCCGGCCATTCCCGTCCGGCGCGCCTTGCTCGACCGTTGATGAAGGCGCCGCGACCGCCGCGGATGGCGGGCCGGCGGATTTATCCGCGCCGAGGGGTGTCCCGCCACTAAGCCCGCCTGCGCCAGCTAGAGAGCGATCCGGTACTGTGCGTGACTCTGCCCCCCCCTCGCCCCGCAGGGAGAGAGGGCTGGGGGGTGAGGTCTCCCCGGCGGCTTCCTCGGGCGTGAGGATCACGGCGATCACCTGCGCCACCGGCACCTCATCGCCGGCCTGCGCCGAGACGCGCGCGAGAATGCCGGTCGCTGGCGCCTCCAGGTCCACCGCCGCCTTATCGGTCTCGATCACCACCAGCGCCTCGCCCGCGGTGACGTGCTGCCCCTCGGCTTTGAGCCACTCGACGATCTTGCCGGTGTCCTGGGCCATGCCCAGCACCGGCAAGATGACATTGGTTGCCATGAACAATCCCCCGCCACCCACTAGGCGCATGCAGATCGCGCCCCTATGACACGTCATTATACGACGCGTCATGAGATGAGCGCGTCAGCCGTTCGTCCGCTGGGCGTCCACCGGACGCCCCTACGAACCGCCGTTGCCGCGCGGGCGTCCACCGGACGCCCCTACGCTGTGCGCCACCGGGGCCGGACGCCGCCCGTTGGGGTGCGCGTGCTGCGTGTTGAGCTGCGACTGCACCTCGCGCACCGCCGGCAGCGGCCCGTTGACCGTGTAGTAGTGCGCGCCCGCGACCAGCAGCTCCTCGGCGGGGAAGCGTGTGATCACCTCGCAGCCGTCCTTTGTCACCACGAGCTGCTCCTCGATGCGCGCCGCCGTCCAGCCGTCGGAGGCGGGCCAGAACGTCTCCAGCGCGAAGACCATGCCCTCCTGGATGACCTCGGGATGGTCGAGCGAGACGAGCCGGCTGAAAATCGGCTTCTCCCAGATTGAGAGGCCGACGCCGTGGCCGTATTGCAGTGCGAAGGCCGCCTCTTCGTCGGGGAAGCCGAACTCCTGCGCCTTGGGCCACAGCTTGACGACATCGGCAGTCGTCACGCCCGGCTTGATGGCGTAGATCGCGGCGTCGAGGATGTCGCGGCACTTCTTGTAGGCGTCCACCATCGCCTGTGAGGCGCTGCCGACGGCGAAGGTGCGGTAGTAGCAGGTGCGGTAGCCGTTGTAGCTGTGCAGGATGTCGAAGTAAGCGGGGTCGCCGGGGCGCAGCGCGCGGTCGCTGAAGACGTGCGGGTGCGGACTGCAGCGCTCGCCGGAGATCGCGTTGACGCCCTCGACGTGCTCCGATCCCATGTCGTAGAGCACCTTGCTCACCAGGCCGACGCACTCGTTCTCGCGCACACCCGGCTTCATGAAACGATAGAGGTCGTCGTAGGCGGCGTCCACCATCATACAGGCGGTGTTGAGCAGCGTGATCTCGTCGCGCGTCTTGATCAGCCGTGCCTGCTGCATGAGCTGCTGCCCATCCACGACCTTGATGCCCTCGGCCTGCAGCGCGAAGAGCACCGGCAGCTCGATGGCGTCCACGCCAAGCGGCTCGCCCAGCAGCCCGCGCTCCTCCAGCTCGACGCGGATCTTGCGCGCCACCTCCTCAGCCCGGCCAGCCGCCGGCAGCATGGCCCCGCGCTGCGTCGAGATGCCCGCGCGCGAGCGCTCCTCGCCCAGCCACGGGCAGTACAGCTTGTGGTGCCGTGCCGCCGAGCCGAAGTCCCACAGGATCGGCTCGTCGTCCTGCGGCAGCAGGCTGAAGCGCGCCAGCTTATCCTGCGCCCAGGTGCCGATGTGCGTAGCGGTGATGTAGCGGATGTTGGTCATGTCGAAGCACAGCAGGGCGCCCAGCTCCGACTCTTTGAGCAGCTTCTTGATGCGGCCCGTGCGCTGCGTGCGCAGCCGCTCGAAGTCTACGCGCTCCTCCCAGTCCACGCCCATCGTGCCGTACGTCTTCAGGGTCATCGGTTTTGCTCCTTTGCCCGCCAGGCGTCCACCGGACGCCCCTACGAGGAATACGGAGAACGTGGAGGTCGCGGAGGGTCGCGGAGGTCGCGGAGAAGAATCAGAGAGCACAGGCGTTGTGTGGAGCGAGTTCTCCCTCTGCGCCCTCTGCGGTTTATCTCTGTTTCTACCTCCGTTCCCTCCGTTTCCTCTGTGGTAAACTCTTCTTCCCTCCGCGTCCTCCACGAGTCTCCGCGGACTCCGCGAACCTCCGCGAACTCTGCGTTCTCCGTGTCCCCTACACGCGGCCGCAGAGGGTCTTCGCCATCTCAGTGACGGACTGCGGCGTGGGGACCGTCTGGTCTTCGAGCACCGGCGAGAACGGCACCGGCACGTCCATCGCTCCCATGCGCTTGACGGGCGCGTCGAGGGAGTAGAACGCGCCCTCGGCGATCACCGCCGCCAGCTCGGCTGTCACGCCGTAGCGCTCGTAGCCTTCGTCCACGACGATCGCCCGACTGGTCTTCTTCGCCGAGGCAATCAGCGCCTCTTTGTCCAGCGGGAACATCGTGCGCGGGTCCACGACCTCGGCGCTGATGCCCAGCTCGGCCAGGTTGTCGGCCGCCGCCAGCGCCACCTGCACCATACTGCTGGTCGCCACGATGGTGATGTCGGTGCCCTCGCGCTTGACGTCAGCCACTCCAAAGGGGATGGTGTACTCCTCCTCGGGCACCGGACCCTTGAGCTGATACATCATCTTGTCCTCGAAGACCACCACCGGGTTGTCGTCGCGGATCGCGGTCTTGAGCAGCCCCTTGGCGTCGTAGGGCGTGGAGGGCAGCGCCACCTTGAGGCCGGGGACGTGGCTCACCCAGGCGTGCAGGCTCTGGCTGTGCTGCGCGGCGCTGCGGCGGGTCGCACCGAGCGTAGTGCGCACCACCAGCGGCACTTTCAGCTTGCCGCCCGACATGTAATGGACCTTGGCGGCCTGGTTGGCGAGCTGGTCCATGATCAGCCCGATGAAGTCGCCGAACATGATGTCCACCACCGGGCGCATGCCGGTCATCGCGGCGCCCACGCCCAGACCGGTGATGCCGGCCTCCGAGATCGGCGAGTCAATGATGCGCTGCGGGCCGAACTCCTCGACCAGCCCAGAGAGCACCTTGAACGGCGTGCCAGCCTCGGCGACGTCCTCGCCCATCACGTAGACCGTCGGGTCGCGGCGCAGCTCCTCGGCCAGCGCCTCGCGGATCGCCTGGGCGAGCGTGATCTCACGCGTGGCGCCGGCAGTCGTGCCGATGCCGGCGGGCTGAAGGGTGGCACTCGTACTAGTTGGCGTAGACATCTTGGTCCACCTCGCTCAGCTCAGGGAACGGCGCGTCGAGCGCGAATTGCACACCCGCCTCAACCTCGGCACGGGCCTCATCCTGGATGTGCGCCAGCGCGTCCTCGTTCGCGATGCCTTGCTCTGTCAGCCACTCACCCAGCAGTGCGATCGGGTCGCGCTGCGTCTTCCAGCGCTCTTCCTCGTCCTTCGAGCGATAGTAGCCGCGCTGGATGTCGCCGACGTGGTGGCCGTAGTAGCGATAGGTGTCGCAGAGCAGGAACGCCGGACCTTCCCCGCGGCGCGCGCGCTCCACCAGGCGCCGCGCGGCGTCGTAGACCGCGCGCACGTCCTGGCCGTCCACCTCTTCGGCGTGGATGCCGAACGCCCTGGCACGCTGGGCGAGATCGTCCGCGCCGGCGGTGGTCTCGGTGAAGTGCGTGTACTCGTTGTAGAGATTGTTCTCGCAGACGTAGATCACGGGCAGCTTCCACAGCGCGGCCATGTTCATGACCTCGTAGAGCAGCCCCTGCCCCAGCGCGCCGTCGCCAAAGAAGCACACCGCCACCTGATCCGTGCCGCGCATCTTGCTGGAGAAGGCCGCGCCAGTGGCGATGCCCGCGCTGCCGCCGACGATGGCGTTGGCGCCGAGGTTGCCGGTCTCCTGGTCGGCGATGTGCATCGAGCCGCCCTTGCCGCGGCAATAGCCCGCCTCTTTGCCCAGCAGCTCGGCGAACATGCGATCCACCGAGGCGCCCTTGGCCAGGCAGTGGCCGTGGCCGCGGTGTGTGCTGGTGATGTAGTCGTCGGGCCGCAGCGCCGCGCAGACGCCGACTGCGACGCCCTCCTCTCCGGAGTAGAGATGGGCGAGGCCTGGCATGCGCGCGGTCTTGTAGAGGTCGTTCACCTGCTCCTCGAAGAGCCGGATGCTGACCATCCGCCGGTACATGCCGAGCCAGCGCTCGCGATCGTCAGCCGGGCGTCCACCGGACGTCCCTGCGCGTGCCTGGGCCTGCGCGCCGTTCGCATCCGCTACGGCATCGCGCCGCGGTGTCTTTGCCTGCGTCATAGCATTGCTGCTCCCGTTCTCGCGGACGGGCGTCCACCGGACGCCCCTACATGGAACACGGGGAACGCGGAGTTCGCGGAGGTGCGCGGAGAACGCGGAGGAGAATTAGAGAGCGCGCGAAGTATGGCGAGGACCATTCCCCCTCGGCGCCCGGCTGGCGATACATCGCGCTCTCAGTTCCCTCTGCGCTGTGCTCTCTCCTCCGTCCCCTCCGTTTCCTCTGTGGTGAATCTCTCCCTCTGCACTCCGCGGCCTCCGCGAGTCTCCGCGAACTCCGCGTTCTCCGCGTTCTCCGTCACGCCCTACTCCTCCAGGCCCGCCATGCGTGCCAGCACACGGTAGACGATGAAGAAGTCGTGCTTGTCGAGGCCCATCGCCCGCGCCGCCGTGAGATACTCGTTGCTCACCGCGACGGTCGGCAGCGGGACGTCGAGCTGCCGGCCCATCTCCAGCGCTAGATTCATGTCCTTTTGCATCATGTTGACGTCGAACCAGACCTCGTCCGGCTCGTCGAGGATGAACGGCATGCGGTACTTGAGCGAGGGCGAAGCGATGACACTATCGAGCAACACCTTCATCGCCGTGGCGCGCGGGATGCCGCCCTTCTCGGCCAGGAACAGCCCCTCACAGAAGGCCATGAGCTGCACCTGGAGGTTGAGGTTGACGGCGATCTTCATCAGCACCGCCTGCCCGTTGGTGCCGACGTAGTTGACGGTGGGGGCGATGTCCTCCAGCACGGGCCTGACGCGCTCGAACGCAGCGGGATCGCCGCCGACCATCATCGAGAGCTTGCCCTGCTCCAGCGTGACGACGCTGCCGGAGACCGGCGCGTCGAGCATGCTCGCCCCGCGCTCGGCCACCCGCGCCGCGATGGCGCGGGACTTCGCCGGGCTGACGGTGCTCATGTCCACGTAGACCTGCCCCGGCCGCAGCCCCGCCAGGATGCCATCCGACCCTTCGGTCACGGCCTCCAGCGCGGCGGTGTTGGTGACCATCGAGAAGGTGATGTCAGACGATGCCGCCACGGCGCGCGGCGAGTCGGCAAGCCGCAGCCCCCGGTCGAGTAGCCACTGCGCCTTGGCGCGCGTGCGGTTGTAGCCGACCACACTGTGGCCCGCATCCAGCAGGCGCTTCGTCACGCGACTCCCCATCGCGCCCAGCCCCACGAACCCGACAGTCGCCATGTGCCGCCTCCGAAATAGTCCTAACCGCTTGCGCCAGGCCGCGGATGGCGCGGCCTCCGGCCGAGAACGTCGCGTAGCACCACCTCCCTCGGCAAGCCGCGCCCTACAAAGGAATACGGGGGACGCGAAGCACGCGAAGAATCCGCGAAGGACGCGAAGACAGTAGAAGAGAAGCTGGAGCGAAGTAACCCACGGGGCATCGAGAAGCGGCCTCCCTCACTCTTGCCCTCCGCGCGCTCTCTATGCGCCACGCTGTATGCTCTCCCTTCTACGCGTGCTTCGCGCTCGCTTGGCCACCTTCGCGTGCTCCGTCACCCCTACGTGGGCGCCCGCGAGTGGAGCGGGGCCGGTGCTGCCGCGCACGACCAGTGTGACGGGTACGGTGGCTGGCTCGACAAAGCCACCGCCACCGCTCAGCAACTGCGCCAGCAGGCGCTCCGCGGCCGCCATACCCATCGCGTGCAGCGGCAGGTGCAGCGTCGTCAGACCGGGCACGGTCGGCGTCACCGTCGCCAGATCGTTGAAGCCGACCAGCGAGACGTCGTCAGGCACCTCCAGGCCCGCCTCACGCACGGCGCGCATGGCTCCCGCGGCGGCCAGATCGTTGACCGCGAAGACGGCGGTGGGCGGATCGGGGAGCGCGAGCAGGCGGCGCATGGCGTCGTAGCCGCCCGCGTCGCGGTAACTGCCCGCGACCAGTAGATCGGGGTCGAAGGGGATGCTGTGCTGCTGAAGGGCCTCGCGGTAGCCCTGGCTGCGCGTGTGGCCGGTGGACATCTCCTCGGAGCCGGCGATGTGCGCGATGCGCCGGTGTCCCAGCCCCACCAGGTGCGCCACGGCCGTGACGGCGCCGGTGTGGTCCGCCGGGACGACCACGTTGGGGGTGATCGGGTCGGTGTGCCGGTTCACCAGCACCAGCGGGAACCGCTCGTCGAGGAGTTGCTGGATGGCCGGGTCGTGGCGCCGGGCCGTCGCCAGGATCAGGCCGTCCACCTGGCGCCCGCGCAGCATGGCGATGCCGCGCTCTTCGCGCGCGTACTCGTCGTCGGTGTTCGCCAAAATAACGCTGTAGTCGCGCTCGGCCAGGGCGTCTTCGATGCCGCGGAACATCAGCGCGAAGAAGGGGTTGGCGATGTCGGGAATCAGCGTGCCGACGACCGCGCTGCGCTTGGTGCGCAGCGAGCGCGCCAGGCGATTGGGCTGGTAGCCGTGCTCGTGCGCCAGCGCCAGAATGCGCTCGCGCACCTCGGAGCTGACGCGCTGGCGCGGATCGTCGTTGAGCACGCGGGCGACCGTGGACGCATGGACTCCCGCCAGCCGGCCAAGCTCTTTGAGGGTCAAGGACATGTGGTTGGGCCTTCTCGCGTGCTGCGCCCTGGCATCAAACACCGCCGCGAGCGCCATCATACGCACGCAGTTGCCGGTTTGGACGAACGATTGTCCCCAAATGTAGCACTGAATGTGGCAGCCGTCAATGAATGATCACCGGTTCAATCAACAATCCGGAGGTTGCACGCGGGTCGGCGTGTGCATCCGTGTCTGGGGACTGCCGGACCGCGGTCCATCTCCGAGACTGCTCATCATGTCGGTTCTGGCAGCCGTTTGCTTCGCGCTCGAAACCGCCTGGGGTCCGGACGTAGCGCCGCGCCGTCCATGTGGCTGTGGCCGAACCGACGCGCGAGGTCGGGTCTGCGCCCGCCTGAAAACACGTTGAAGCCACTGCCCGGCTCTCGTGCATGGAGGGAGTCGATCCAGCGGCACTCAGCCACCCCAAGGTCGGCTGGCGTGTCCACGACCTCTACAATCTCGATCTGAAACGACGACTCGCCGTACTTTGTCCACGCCTCTTGAAGTGCTCGGTTGTAGTGCAGGCCGTGTCGAAGCGTACTGCGATGTTCAGAAAGACGCGCGCGCAGATTGACGCTACTACCAACATAAACCTCGCCAGTTGCGAGGCATCGGATCACGTATACGCCAGCCGTTCGAGACACGGACATCGTCCTCCCGAAATGACTCCGCCCACCTCAGACAGAAATACTACCCCAGCCAGGCAGGCCGGAAACACGTCAGAGGTTCGCGGTTTCCGCAAACGTTTCGCGCCCGTGCTCCTAACTCAATGAGAAGCTATCAATTCCCGCTGTTGACAGCAAACCGACGAGATGCTACAGTCACCGACAGTCTGAACAAACGGTTGCGCACCCCGCCATTCGTCTCGCGGCCGGTCGCTCATCTGAGCAGCCGTGATGCACCAGCGTATTCGTCAATGTAGGCACCGCGCAGCCCGTAGCTTGCGGGCGCCGGAAGGAGACATCGGTCGTGGTGGTGGACGAACGCGTACGCATCGCCGTCGATCACTGGGCGCCGCGCTTCGTGAACAACGGCGTGGACTTCAATGACTTCCAGCGCGTCACGGCTCAGGTCGAGCGCTGGGACGACTGGTGCCGCGCGTGGTCCGCATGCGGTGCGGGCTACGAGCAGATGGGCGGGGCCGCCGAGGCACAGGGCTACTACGCCAGCGCCGGGCAGCACTTCTTCCATGCCGCGATGGCCTATCACATCGGCAAGTTCCTCTTCGTCCACCGCCGCGACGAGCAGCGCGCGGCCCACGAGCACGTCGTGCGCGACTACCAGCGCGCGCTCCCCTCCTTCGATGTCCCCGGCGAGCGCGTCGCCATCCCCTACGAGGGCGGCGCCACCATGCCCGGCATCCTGCGCAAGCCGTGGCATACGCCAAAGCCCCCAGTGGTGATCCTGATCCCCGGCCTCGATTCGGTCAAAGAGGAGCTGCACGTCTACGGCGACGACTTCCTGCGCCGCGGGATGGCCGTGCTGGCGATTGACGGCCCCGGCCAGGGCGAGATGGAGTTCGACCACCCCATGCGCTTTGATTACGAGGTGCCGGTCGGCCATGCGATAGACTATCTGCAGAGCCGGCCCGACCTCGACGCGAGCCGCGTGGGGCTGCTGGGCGTGAGCCTGGGCGGCTACTACGCCCCGCGCGCCGCGGCTTTCGAGCCGCGGGTCAAAGCCGCCATCTCGCTCGCCGGGTTTCACTCGATCGCCGACCACTTCGATCAGGCTCCGCTGCTGACCCGCGAGGCGTTTGTCACGCGCCTCGGCGTCACCGACCAGCAAGCCGCCCGCGCGGCGCTGCAGCGCTTCGATCTGCGCGGCCACATGGAGAAAGTGAGGTGCCCGCTACTCGTCATTATGGGACGCCAGGACCGGGTTGTTCCGCCGGAGGAGGCGGAGCGCATGGCCGCCGAGGCAGGCGGCGAGACGGAGTTGTGGATGTTCGAGGAAGGCAACCACGTCTGCAACAACATCCCCTACAAGCATCGGCCGCAGCAGGCCGATTGGATGCACCGGCAACTGTGCGCGTGACCTCATTCTCAATGAGGGGGAACGACATGATCCGACTCAACTCCGCGCGATTCATGAAAATCCTCGGCGCCATCGGGATGCTCAGCCTCGTGCTCGCCGGACTGGCAGGGTGCGGCGGCGGCGCCACCTCGACCAACACGACTCCGATCAAAATTGGCTTCACCGTCTCGCTGACCGGCGACTTCTCCGCCGACGGCCTGGCCTTCAAGCAGGGCTACCAGCTTTGGGCCAACGACGTCAATGCCAAGGGCGGCATCCTTGGGCGCAAGGTCACACTCGACATCCTCGACGACGCCAGCAATCCCGATACCGTCACGACCGACTACCAGAAACTCATCACGGTGGATAAGTGCGACTTCGTCATCGGCCCGTTCTCCACGCTGCTGACCAAGCCCGCCTCCGTCGTCGCCCACCGCTATGGCTACGCGCTGCTCGAAGGCGCGGGCGGCGGTCCATCGGTCTTCCAGCAGGGCCTCAACAACGTCTTCGACGTCTCGCTGCCGGTTGCCAACAACCTGGTCAGCTTCGCCCAGTGGATCCTGGCGCTGCCGGCGTCCCAGCGCCCGCAGTCGGCGGCCTACGCCACCGAGGACGATCCCTTCACCCAGCCGCAGGTAGACCTGGCACGCTCGATCCTCGAACAGGGCGGCGTCAAGACGGCCTACTATCACGTTTACCCGGCTGAAACGACCGACTTCACCCCCATCGCGCAGAACGTTATCCACTCCGGCGCGCAGGTGGACGTTTTTGGCACGCTGCTCCCCGACATCTCCGCCTTCATTCAGGCGTTCAAGCAGCAGCACTACAATCCACAGGCAATGATCGCCACCGCCGGCCCCGACCAGGGCACGCAGTTCCTCAACAACATCGGCGGCGCAGCGTCGGCGGAGGGCATCTTCGTGCCCAACGGCTGGTACGCTGAGCTGAACGCGCCTGGCAACCAGGCGATGGTGAACGAGTACGTCGCCAAGTACGGCGGCACCCCCGACGAGATCAGCTCCGACATCGCCGAGGCGTACTCCGTCGGCCAGGTGCTGGACCAGGCTGTGACGCACAACAACAGCCTCGATAACTCCAAGCTCATTCAGGAGCTACACTCGGGCACCTTCGACAGTGTCCAGGGCAAGGTGAAGTTCGATAGCACCGGCCAGAATACGGCCGCCACGTCGTACGAGTTCCAGTGGCAGAGCGGGAAGCTGATTCCGGTCTACCCGCCGGCAGTCGCCAGCGCGCAGCCGGAGTTCCCCAAGCCCAACTGGCCCTAGCGTCCGTCGTAGGGGCGTCCCGGTGGACGCCCGTCCAAGGTGGTGATGCGGCAGGCCCGCGTCCGTGCCGGCTCGCCCACGCCGGCGCGGATCGTCTCGGCATCACCACCGCCAATCCAACCAGGCGCCCCCACCGGGTGACCCACCCCACCCCGGAGCATGACCCATGGATCTCAGTCTCATCTTGGAAGCCGCCCTGCTTGGCGTCCTGACCGGCTCCGTCTACGCCCTGATGGCGTCCGGCCTGACGCTGATCTTCGGGGTGATGGACATCATCAACATCGCACAGGGGGCCTTTGTCATCCTGGGTGGCTATCTGAGCTACGTGCTCGCAACGCGCCTGCATATTGACCTCTTCGTCGGCCTGCTGATCACCATGCCCCTCATGTTCGGGCTGGGCGTGCTCATCGAGTGGATTTTCATCCGTCCCCTCAAGCGCGATCGCACGATGCTGGCGATCCTGGTGACCTACGCCGTCGCGATTGTCATCGAGGGCGTGCTGACGCTGATCTTCTCCGCCGATCTCGTCAAGCTGGACGCTTGGTACGTGACCAGCACCTTCCAGATTGGCAACTTCTACATCTCCTACATGTATCTGTTCGGCTTCCTGCTGAGCGTCGTGCTGCTCGGCGGCCTCTACATCCTGCTGTACCGCACCAAGTTTGGCGCCGCGCTGCGTGCCTCGATGCAGAACCGCACGGCGGCGCAGCTCATCGGCATTGACGTCGAGCGCGTCTCGGCGTTCACGTTCGGCATCGGCGTAGCGCTCACGGCGGCCGGCGGGATGGCCTACGGCGCCACGATCCCCTTCAACGCCGGCAGCCACTACGACCTCATCTCGCGCCTGCTGGTGATCATCGTGCTGGCGGGCATGGGCAGCCTCGGCGGCGCGCTCTTCGCCTCGGTCGCCATGCTCGTCATCGTGGACGTGACCGCGGTGGTCTGGTCGCCGGTCTGGTCCACCACCGTCTTCTACATCCTGCTCGTCGTCGTCCTCGTCGTGCGACCGCAGGGCTTGTTCGGGCAGGTCGCGGGGAGGAAGCAGTGATGAAGCAGGTCTTGACCCAAGTGCGGCGCCTGCGCGTCGTCTGGCTGTTGCTGCTGCTGGCGGCGGCGATCGCCTTTCCGCAGGTCTTCTCGAACCCCGCCATCACCTCGATCGCCGTGCTGACCGTGATCTACGCGGCGGCGGCCACCGCGTGGAACATCTTCGCCGGCTACACCGGCTACATCGCGCTGGGCCACGCCGTCTTCTTCGGCACCGGCGCCTATACGCTGGCGATCCTCTGCCAGGACTGGCACGTCAAGAGCGACTTCGGCCCGCTGATGCTGCTGCCTATTGGCGGGCTGCTCGCGGCCATCATCGCCGTGCCGATTGGCGCGATCGCGCTGCGCACGCGCAGCCACACCTTCGTGGTGATCACCATCGCCATCTTCTTCGTCTTCCAGCTCCTGGCCTACAACCTGCGCGACCTGACGCACGGCTCCGCCGGGCTGGAGCTGCCGATCCCCTCGTGGACCTTCGACGTCTACAATCCGCCGTTCTACTACACCGGCCTGATCATTCTGCTGATCGCGCTCGGCGTGTCATGGTGGGTGCGCCACTCGAAGTACGGCCTGGGGCTGCTGGCGATCCGCGACGACGAAGACCGCGCGCGCGGGCTGGGCGTGCAAACCTTCCCCTCGAAGCTACTGGCGTTCGTCGTCTCGGCCTTCTTCGTCGGCATGCTGGGCGGCCTGTGGGCCTACTACCTCGAGTCGATCTTCCCGCCGTTCGCCTTCGACGCGCTCTTTGATGTGTCGGTCGCCCTGATGACCTTCATGGGGGGCGTCGGCACGCTCTCGGGACCGATCCTGGGCGCGCTGATTCTGGTGCCCGCGCAGCAGTACTTCGTGTCGAACCCCAACCTCAGCGGCTGGTACCTGATACTCTACGGCGCGCTGTTCCTGGTCGTCATCTTCCTGCTGCCCGAGGGCATCATCCCGACCGGGCGCAAGCGCCTGACGCAGTTGTTCGCGCGGCGACGCGGCACTCCCGGCGCACTCGCTAGCGGCCCACCGCCGCCCCTGAGCCAGCCCAGACCGGTCGCCACCGCCAGCGGAGAGGGAGGCGCCCGGTGAGCATGCTCGAAATCCACGGCGTCTCGAAGGCCTACGGCGGCATCCAGGCGCTGAGCGATTGCTCGCTCGCCGTCGAGCAGGGCACGATTACCGGGCTGATCGGCCCCAACGGCTCCGGCAAGACGACACTCTTCAACGTGATCACGGGCTACGAGCGTGCCGACGGCGGCCAGGTACGCTTCAATGGGCGGGCGATCACCAACATGACGCCCAACCGCGTATTCGGCCTTGGCATTGGCCGCACCTTTCAGCTCACGCGCATCTTCTCCCGCCTGAGCGTACTGGAGAACATGCACGTCGCGGCGCCGCGCGGCAGCGGGCTGGGCGTCTTCCGCCGCTGGAGCTCGGCGCACGAGCGGCGGCGCGCGGAGGACCTGCTGGAGTTCGTCGGCATCGCCCACCTCAAAGACATGCCCGCCGACAACCTCTCCTACGGCCAGAAGAAGCTGCTGGAGTTCGCCTGCATCTTGATCGCCGCGCCGCAGGTGATCCTGCTTGACGAGCCGGCGGGCGGCGTGAACCCGACGATGATCAATCACCTGGCCGACCACATCCGCACGCTGAATCAGCGCGGCGTCACCTTCCTGGTCGTCGAGCACAACATGGAGTTCGTGATGGGCCTGTGCGGCACGGTGAACGTGCTCCACCGCGGCGCCAAGATCGCCGAAGGCCCACCCGCCCAGGTGCGCGACGACCCCGCGGTGCTGGAAGCCTATCTGGGAGAGTGAGTGCCATGCTGCTGCAGCTAAGCGATGTGGTCGCCGGGTACGGCGGGGGCGATGTGCTCCAGGGGGTGGACCTCGGCGTGGAGCAGGGGTCGATCACCTGCATCGTCGGGCCTAACGGCGCCGGCAAGTCCACCGTCTTGCGTGTGGTGAGCGGGCTGCTCAAGCCGCGGCGGGGCACGGTGACGTTCAACGACCGCTCCATCGTGGGCATGAGTCCGCGCCAGATTCTTGGCCTGGGGATCGTGCAGGTGGCGCAGAACCACAGCCTGTTCACCAAGATGACGGTGCGCGAGAACGTGCGGCTGGGCGCGTTCATGCTGAGCGACCGCGCGCTGGTCGCGCGGCGGCTGGCCCAGGTGGAGGACATGTTCCCCATCGTGCGCGAGCGCGCCGATGAGAAGGCGGGCAGCCTCTCCGGCGGGCAGCAGCGGCTGGTCGAGTTCGCGCGCTGCCTGATGCTCGACCCCACCCTGATCCTGCTGGACGAGCCATCCATGGGCCTCGACCCCAAGACGCTCAAGCAGGTGCTGGGGACGGTGACCAGCATGCGCGGGTCGGGGCGCACCGTCTTGCTGGTGGAGCAGAACGCGCGTGCCGGCCTGCGCATCTCGGACCGCGGCGTGGTGATGGAGAGCGGCCGCGTGCGCCTGCAAGGCACGCACGAGGAGGTGCTGGGCAACCCAGAGATCAGTAGTCTCTACCTCGGCGGCACGATCGCTGGGACTCCTGGCGCCCAGGGCACCACCAACGCCCCTGGCGCGAAGGTGTCGTGATCGGCGTGCTGGGCGTCCACCGGACGCCCCTACAGCCGGCGCGCACGCTCGTACCAGCGCAGATCGCAGTAGGCTTCCGGCGCACGGAGGGGCGCCGGATGATCATCTACCGAGCGTAGGGGCGTCCGGTGGACGCCCGCAGGATTGGCGTAGGCGGCGCGCAGCGCGATCACCTGCCGCAGGCCGGCCATATCGAGCGCGGCATCTTGACCGAAGCCGGTTGCCGGGGCGACGAAGTCGGCGTAGGCGCGCGCGGCGGTCCCGGCATCGAGTCCGCCCAACGCCGGCTCGTCGCGGATGAGCGCCTGAGCGTCCGTCGCGTTGGCGGGATCGTAGAGCCAGCGCAGCGCCTGGAGGATGGCGCCGATGTAGCGCGTGCCGATCTCGCCGTGCGCTTCGATCCACGGCTGCGTCGCGGCGGTCGCCAGTGAGGCGTAGGCGGGATAGAGCTGGGTCGAGGTGACGAGGCGCCGGAACCCGGCTGCCTCGGCGAGGGCATCGAAGGGCGGGTAGAGCAGCGTGGCGGCGACAGTGCCGGAGCGCAGGGCATCCAGCCGGGCGCTGGTGCCGCCGGAGATGGTGAACGTGTAGTCGCGGTCGAGGGCGAGGCCGTGGCGGGCCAGCATATCGCGCAGCACGAGCGCAAAGCCAGAGCCGGGGTTGTCCACGCCGAGCACCATCCCGCGCAGAGCCGCCACCGACGCGACGGATTGGTGCGCCATCAGCGAGAGGGGGCCGACGCTGCCGCCCAGCAGCAAGGCAAACGTAGGGGCGTCCGGTGGACGCCCGCTGCCGCCTGGGTCCGGTGGACGCTCAGCGAGCGCGGTGGCCGGGTCGAGGTTGAACGCGGCGGGATTGGCGTCGGCGTTGACGACGTTGTCCGGCGCGGTCTGGATCAGCTCGTAGGCGCCGCGGCCAAGCCCTTCGAGCTGCGCCGCCGAGCCGGTAGTGTAGCTGACTTGCACATCGAGGTCGCGGCTGGCGAAATAGCCCTGCCGGCTGGCGACGTAGAGCGGGAGGTTCTGCAAGCCCTTGAAGGTACACACCCGCAGCACGTCTCGCTCGCCCGCTCGCGTATCCATCCCGCCGTCCGCCATCGCTCACCTCCCATCGGACTCCATCGCCAGCGTAGGGGCGTCCGGTGGACGCCCGCTGGCATCGGTATCCGGCGTACATCTCTCTGGCCCACACGCTCGCCGTTCGTCCGCATAGCCCTTGCTAGGAGGATACATCATGGCGTTTGGAGTAGACTCGGTACGGCCGGCCGTCGTGGCGATTGACCTGCACCGCGGCCACCTCGATCCGGCGGTGGCGACGCTGCCCGTGCGGCCTGGGACTGAGCGGGGCATCATCGAGGCGAACCGGCGCTTCTTCGAGCGCTGCCGCGCCGCGGGCATCCCCATCATCCACCTGCTCACGGTGCAGCGCGATCTGGCCGAGATTCGGGCCAATCCGTTCAAGCGCGCGCACGCCGGCAAGCCGGGCGTCACGCGCCGCAACGTGGACCGCCACCAGCTCCTCGGCTCGCCGGGCTGCCAGATCATGCCGGAGCTGTACGACGAGGCGCGCGACTGGGTGATCGACTCCAAGAAGCGCTACAACTGCTTCGTCGGCACCGACCTGGAGCTGACGCTGCGCGCGCACGACGTCAACACGGTGCTGCTGACCGGCGTCAACACCAATAGCTGCGTGCTGGCCACCGCGACGCACGCCAACAGCCTCGATTTTGCCGTGATCGTGGTCGAGGATTGCGTGGACACGATGGACGGTCCAGAGCTGCACAACGCCGCGCTGGCTTGCATCCGCACGGCTTTCGGTTGGACGCTGACGCAAGACGAGGCGCTGGCCCAGATCGCGGAGGCGAGCACCGTCACGCCGTCGTAAGCCTGCTATGAGGCTGCTGTTCCCAACGCGGGCTATCTGGTGGCATACCTCTGTCACGCTATCCGCATGGCCCAGCACATCCGCTCCACTCCCCCTGAGCCTGACGACTGAACGCGCACGGTGGGTGATAGACTCTCGGCCGCCTCGTATCTATTGCACCTGCGGCTGGATGGTGTATCATGTGCTAGCGCAAACCGTCCGGGTATGTGAGGAGTGTGGCTATGTCCGCAGCGACCGGCCGTCCCAATTTCTTCATCCTGCTGGAGCTTGATCCCGACGCGCCGTGGAGTCAAACGGACTTCGAGATTCGCCTCAAGGAAAAGCAGAACGAGTGGTCGCGCCTGGCCAACAATCCAAAGCCAGAGGTCAGGAACAACGCGAACAGCAACCTCCAACTGGGTCGCGAAATTCACCGGGTAATGGAGGACTCCAATGAGCGCGCTCGGGAGGGACAGGAATATCGTAAGGCCGTCGAGGCAGCCAAAGCGCCGATGCTGCGCCAGTTCGAGGCAGACTTGACCGTCTTGCACGACAGCGGGGCCACTGTGGCCCAGGCCGAACTTGAGGAACTGGTCAAGACTTATCAGAGTGTGCTCACCAAACAGGAGATCCAAGATCGGTTGGCGGTGAAGGGCATTACCATTCGCGCTAATCCCCGTGACAATGAGCAGGACGCCGATCGTTCAGAAGAGAAACCCTTCGATCCAGTAGTGGCACAGCAGATCCAGGATAACTTGAACTTCCTCAATGAGGCCTCACTGTACACCCTGCTGAGCAACGCGCCGGGGAGGTCGTCCACGAGGTCCCTGGACTTCAACAGTCCTTCGAGCGAGATGCTGGAGGCGGCCACCCTATTGAGCGAGTGGACCTTCAAGCAGATCAACACTGGCCCAGAGATCACGGCAAAGCGCGCGCTAGCGGGCCAGGCGCAGAGCATCTTCAAGGACAAGAGCAAGCGCGAGAAGTACGATGAGATGTTGCGCCGGCAACCGTTGGATCAGTTGCTCAAGCAGATCGAGCGCCTATGCGCGCCACTGAAAGAGCTCAACCCGCAGCGCGCGGAGCAGTTTCTGCGTAAGGCGGTCGAGCATTCCGTGCTACTTGCGGACGCCACCGATGCCTTGACAAAGCTGATTAAAAGCAAAGGATGGCCGCAGATCCTGCTGAGCGACCCGACAGATGCCGTCCAGCGCCTGCATGCCTGTGCCAACTGCCACCGGCTCAGCGATCCCGCAGACCAGTTCTGCAAGTGGTGCAAAGAGCCGTTGTGGCTTGATTGCCCAAACTGTGATGCAAAGCATCTCGACGCGGGGGTGCCTAACTGTGGCAAGTGCGGATTTCCACTGACTCGACGCCCCTGGGTAGTCTGGGTGCTGAACGAGACAGATCGCTTGGTTCGCCTACAAGATTGGACTGCTGCCGCCGAGCAGTTGGACGAAGTCCGCCAGGAGTGGGCGCCCAAGCATCCCGACGACTTGGTGCGCCGCATGGACGTACTCACCCAGCAGCTTCAGCCACAGATTGACGAAATCAACAGGGAGCGCGAGGAGCACCGCAAGCGCGAGGAGGAAGCGCGCCAGCGGGAGCAGGAGCGGCTGGAGGCCGAGCGCAAAGCGCGCGAGGCGGCACTCCAGGCCATCGCGGCCCGGGTGCGAGAGCGCCGGCTCTACGAGGTGCGCCGGCTGCTTGCCGAGGCGCCGCGCCCAACGGACGAGCACCCCGACTACAAGACACAGCTCTCTGGGTTCCAGAAAACGGCCGAGGATGGCATCAAAGAGGCTGAGCGGCTGGTGGCCCAGGCACGCGCGGCGCACGAGCGCGGCGACGACGACGAGGCGGCGCGACTGTGTTATGACGCGCTACATGGATGCGCTGACAGCAGCGAAGCCATGATCTTGCAAGGCAGTCTCCGCGTCCCGCCGCCCCGCAATCTCCACGTCGAGACGGTCGGCCATAGCGAGGTACGGCTGAAATGGGATCCACCGTCATCGCCCCAGAGTGACGGCTACACCGTGCGGCGTAAGGTCGGCTCGGCTCCAGCCGCCCACGACGATGGGGCACTCGTCGAGATGACTGGAAAGGACAAGACGGCCTCTGAGGACACCCGTGCCGAGCGCGGCGAGCCGGTCTACTACGCCGTCTTCTCACGGGCTGGCATCCGCTATTCGCGCCCGGTGACCGCCGCCACGCTACTGGCACCGCCGATCACCGGCCTGGCCTGCGAGGTCACGCCGCACGAGGTGCGCTTGCACTGGGAAGCTCCGTCGCCGCACATGCGCGGAGTACGCGTGCGCCGGGCCGAGGGCGCGCCGCCCAAGACCATCGAGGACGGCGATGCGGTATCGGGCGCCGGGCCGGGGAGCGTCGCCGACCGCGACGTGCGGACTGGAACGCGCTACGGCTACGCGGTCTTCGCCGAGTATGCCGCCGTCAGCGGCCGCGCCGTGTGGTCCGCGGCGGCGAGCATTCACGCCGTGCCTCAGACACCGCCGCAGCCAATCACCGACCTGCGTGTCGAGCGACGAGCGGACCTGGCGGCCTACGCGATGGCCGTGCTGAGCTGCACACCACCAGAGTCCGGCGAGCTGTCCATCGTCGTGTACGCCGGCGACGAGCCGCCGCGGCCTGGCTCCGTGGACCGCTGGGACCTGCTCACCAGCAAGCGTCGTGTCCTCGCGGGGCACAGTCTGCCCGTATTGCATGCCTGGACAGGTCCGGGCGCCTGCTGGTACGTGCCCGTCGTGCGCCTGGACGATATGGGGTACGTCGGCAAGCCAGC
>DASVAA010000041.1:0-16221 GCA_036376595.1 Ktedonobacterales bacterium
GAGGATGCCATAGAGGATGGAGACCTCAACGCGGCTATCGGGGAACACGAACTGGACCGCGAAGAGACCAAAGATCAGGCCGGCACCCCACAGCGAGAGGCGCAGGTCGAGCAGCAGCACGACGGCAAACAGCGATTGCGCCGCGGTCAGCAGCACCTCCTGGCTCTGCCGTCCATCCAGCGGCATCGGCTCCAGCCGCCCCAGGCTGATGGCATAGATCAAGGGTAGCATGCCGACCAGCAGCGTCCATTGGTTGATCTTCGACGAGACCAGCGTGCCAAGCGCCGCGGCGGCGGCTGCGCGCCAGGCGAAGATACACACCACCACAAACTCCGGCGCCTCGGAGGCCAGTGGCGCGACCCACTGCACCAGAAAGAACTCGTCAACGTGTAGGATTTCGCCAGTGGAGACCAACGCTTCGGCGAAATGCTCCGCGACGAGCAGCACCAGCGCGGCGGACCCCAGCGCCAGGACACCGCAGACGAGACGGCGGCGAGCGGGGCCGAGCGCGGCAATCGTGCGGGCCGGACCAACGAGATGTGGCGCTTCGGGCGGCAGCTTGGTCAAGCGCCAGAGATAGACGGCGAACACGGCGCCGAGGATCACTAGGTCGATCCACGAGAGCGAGCCTTTGAGTGGGATCAGAAAGGCGTAGAGCGTGGCCGCGAGCAAGGCTGCCAGCTCCAGTCCGTGCTCGTCACGTAGCTCTACCGATCGCTTGCCGCTGCGTAGGAAGGAGATCAGCACCACGAGCGGCCAGGCGATGCCAATCAGGATGCGATTCGCGCCGGTCATGTTCGCCACCGCGAGGCTCGCCTGCGCAGGATCGTGCGCTGCCTTCCAGGCGAAGGTCGCATCTACGACATACTCCGGGAGGATGGCGATCAAGGCAAGCAGCGCGAGCGCGAGGCCCTGCGAGACGTCGAGCTGGAAGACCTCCGCGGCCCACGAGAGCAGAAAGGCCGCCCCGACGATAGCGGCGCCGTAGGCCAGGGCTTCGAGCGGTGGCGCGGGGTGCGAGACGCCCAGCCGAAGCGCCAGACCCGGCAGGGTCGCCGCCGCAGCGATCAAGACAGGAAGCCATTTGCGCATGAAACCGCGTCCTCCGCTTGCCGTACCTCAGTCCAGACGTGCGCGCTCTGGCGGGAGTATACCCGATGCGCCGCCGCCCGCCTGCCTGCCCGGCGCCGGACACCTCGTCCCTTGAGTGGTATACTGGGGCAGCCGGCACCCGCTGACGGGCACAAGGATCGAGGAGAAAGAGGCCAGCATGGCAGGGAGATCGGCAGCACGTGACGCCGAGACGCTGGCGGCCGGAGAGCAGCCCGTCGAGGTGACGCCGGAGCTGGCCGGGGAGCGGCTGGACCGCGCGGTGGCCGAGCTGACGGGCCTCTCGCGCACGCGGGCGCAGGCCGCGATCGCCGCTGGCCGCGTGACGGTGAACGGCCGCCCCGCCAAGCCGAGTCTCACGCTCGAAACCGGCATGCGCATCGCCATCGCCTCGGAGTCCGCGCATGAGGCTGCCAGTGCTGGACCACAAGAGACGCCGACCGACACGGCCGCCGAGGTGCCGCCGCTGCCGATCGTCTATGAGGACGAGTATCTGCTGGTGGTGAACAAGCCGGCCGGCGTGGTGGTACATCCGGCGCCGGGCCACCCCGACGGCACGCTGGTAGATGCGCTGCGCGCCCACGTGCCAGGGCTGGCGACAGGTTCTGACGCGACACGGCCTGGTATCGTCCACCGGCTAGATAAGGATACCTCCGGGCTGATGGTGGTGGCGAAGACCCCGGCGGCGCACGAGCGGCTCGCCGAGCAGATGAAGCAGCGCCGCATGGTCAAGCGCTATCTCGCGCTGGTCGAGGGGCACCTGGAGGTGCCAGAAGGCGAGGTGGAGGCGCCAATCGGCCGCGACCGGCGCTTTCGCCAGCGCATGGCGGTGGTCGCCGAGGGCGCCGGCGGGCGGGCCGCGCGTACGCTCTTCCGCGTGATCGCCGAGCGGCACGGCCGCTCGCTGCTGGAGGTGCAGCTCGAAACCGGCCGCACGCATCAGATTCGCGTCCACCTTGCCGCGCTGCGCCATCCCGTCGTGGGCGACGCGACCTACGGACGCCGCCAGCCACCGCGGCCGCCGCGGCAGTTCCTGCATGCCTCGCACCTTGAGTTCGCGCATCCCATCAGCGGCGAGTGGCTAGTCTTCGAGGCGCCGCTGCCGCCTGATCTGGCGGCGTTCCTGGCTGAGTGGGAGCGTTAGCGGCTGATTGGTCGGCGAAGGATGGCATTCGTGGCACGGAACGGGCATAATACGAAGTAGATGACCGTGCGGCCGGCAGAGTCGCGCGACATGGGGGAAGGCGGTCGGGCATGAGCATCCACCCGCTGCAGCTTGCGGTGATCGTCGCGTGCTGGCTCGTCACGTATCACCTGACGTACCGGCTGCTCTCCGTGGCGGGCGACCCTTCCCTGGTCTTCTGGACGCTCGGCCCTTTCGGCGTGGCAACAGTCTCGCTGCGTGAGCCGAAGGCCTGGCGTGTCATGGCACAATTGCTCTTCGCCGCCACAATCCTGGCGACGCTGTGCTATGCCACGCTGTACATCGCCACGCCGCCGCCGATCGACGGGCTGGGCCAGACGCCGCTGGATCGCCTGGTGGTGGTTGCCGCGCCCGTGGCGGCGTTCACCTTAGCGCAGCTCTTCAGCATCCTGCGCGAGCGGCGCTCGCCATTGTGGGGCGAGGCGCGTGTGCTGGCGATTGCGCAGCGTAGCGCGGCGATGGGAGCGCGCATCTTCTTCACGCGCGCCGGGCGGGACTTCCTGCACGAGCGCTTTGGCGCAACGCCGAGCGAGTTCCTGGCGATGGTGCGGTAGGGGCAGAGGGCAATCCCACTCACCCCGTCTCCTGCCCGAACAGACGGGCTTTGCCGCCAACGGGCGGAGGTGCGACTTCAGCCGCCAGCCTTCCTGTTACCCCGGCAGGCAATCCAGCGCGCGCAGCGCCTCCTCGACCTCCGCTAGCAGCGCGCGAGCCTCGCCGTGGCCGGTGGGGTCCGTCTCCGATGTGTAAAACGCCAGCGCCGCGCTGGCGTAGCGGTGCGCCTCGGTGAGCTGGGTGCAGGCCGTTTGGACGTCGCCGCCGTAGAGCGCATCGGCGCCGCGATTCTGCGCGATAGCCGCCAGCCGGAGCTGGGCCAGCGCCCAGTGGGCTGGCGCAGCTTTGGACGTCAGCACGGCCGCCGCCAGCCGGTACGCCGCGAGCGCCTGGCGCCGGAAGTCCACCCGCAGCAGCCGGTCGGCCACCTCGGCGCGGCCGGCGAGCGCGCGGCCCAGATCCATCTGCGCCATCGCCCACTCGCGCGGCTGCTCAGCCTCATTGCAGACCTCGATGGCCGCGCGGAAGCAGAGCACGCCCAGTTCCTTCTCGTGGCGCGGGCTGCTCGCCATGAAGAGATCGATCCCGCGGAACAGCTCGCTCAGCGCATTGCCCAATGCGCTGAGGGCGTAGAGGTCGCGGTGGCGCTCGAGGCTCTCGAAGAGGTAGGGCCAATCGTCGCTTGGCTCGGCGTTGCGCTGGAGGTAGTCGGGCACGCTGGCGTCGAGAAAGAGATCGCTGACGGCAGCCAGGGGCGCGTCGGCGGAGGTTGCGGAGCGCAGAAATCCGGCGCGTGCCAGCTCGTCGCGCGCGGCGTTCCACGCGGCGGGTGGCAGGTCGAAGAGGTCCATCGCGGTGACACGCACGCGCCATGCCGGATAGGCGTAGATACGCGCCGAGCGCAACAGCGTGAGCGTATCGAGCACCAGCCGCGCCGGCTCGCCAAGCGTGGGGAAGACTTCGCGCCGCATGCGCCGCGGCCCCAGCACGACGGAGCCGGGAGTGCCGGAGAACTCGTCGCGGTAGGCCGGCTGCCCTGCTTTCTCTAGCCCCGCGGCAAGCTGATCGGCTTCGGTCGGCGTGAAGTCGGCTGGGCGGACGGCGGCGAGCCGGTCGAGCAGGCTGGCGAGGTGGGCGCGGGTGCGCGCCTGATCGCGGCCGTCGTGGCAGGTGGCGGCGACTACCAGCGGGATGCCGAGCGCGGCGAAGCGGCGCGGCAGATCGCCCAGCGTGGCGCCGATACTGGGTGTGGCGAATTCGTGCAGATTGTCGAGCCACAAGACGACATGCTCACCGCGCAGCGCCCGCGGGTCCAGCTCGCGCGCCGGGTCGTGCGGCCAGCGCAGCAGCGTCCAGCCGGGGAACAGTGCGCGCACCACCTCCCAGGCCAGCCGCGTCTTTCCCTGCCCCGAGCGGCCATAGATGCAGACGCCCAGCGGGGCGAGTGGCGAGCGCGGCGAGCGGTGGGCGGCGGCGCGCATCGCCTCGCAGGCGCGGAAGTCGGCATCGTCGCCAGTGGTGGCATCGTGGCGAGGCAGGTAGATGCCGGGGGCATAGCGTGGCACAAACGGCTCGCCGCGTATGCGGCGCACGCGCATCAGCCCGTAGACTGCGGCCAGACGGCGGCGGTGCCGGATGCGCAGAGCGGCGCGCGCGAGTGCCGCGTACCACGAGAGCAGCACGAGCACGGCGCAGGCGATCGTGGCCGGCACGATGGCAACCGTCGCTCGCGGCAGCTCGCCGCGCAGATCCAGCACGGCGGCGAGCGCCACGACTGTGGGCACGGCCAGCAGCCACAGCGTGCGCAGCGCCGGCCACAGCCGGGCGAAGCGTGCCAGCACTCGCGACCGCGCACTTTCGTCCTCGTCGTCGTCGCCCTGCCACGTAGAGCGGATGGCGATCAGACGCGCAATCGGATGCAGGCGGACCCGCGCGGGCATGTGGTGGACCCTCCGGCTGGGGCGCCGTGACGACCGTGCGGCGGCGCGCTTGCCTGGGCCTCAGCACATATGCGGCCAGTTTGCGCGTCACCCATCACAGGCACTTCGGGCTGATGGGCGCGGAGTCCATCACACCCCGCGCTTGAGCTTGGAATCGGCACTCCACAGCAGACGCGCGGCAACAGTAAAGTCGAGCTTGACAACCGCCGGCATGTGGACACATAATGTCTAGGCCAACCGAGTAGCAGACTGACAGCGCGCCCGCGCCGGGCTCGCTGTTTTGTTTACTGTCTTGAGCGTTATCGTGTGCGTGTGCGGGCCGGACCGGAGCCGGCCGCAGCTTTTTGATGGAGGAGGTTCCCCCTATGGCGACGACCGGGAACAGCGGACAGAATGGGCGCGAGAAGGAGCGCATTCCACTGACGCGCGAAGGATATGAGGAGAAGAAGGCGCGCCTGGAATATCTGGTGAACGAGCGGCGCCGCCAGGTCGCGGACTATATTCATGAGGCGAAGGAAGCCGGCGACATCAGCGAGAGCAGCGCCTACGAGGATGCGAAGAACCTCCAGGCACTGGTAGAGGGCGAGATCCAGGAGCTGCAGCGTGTGCTCGACAACGCGGTGATCCTAGAGGACCTGCCTGCGCAGGTGGGCGGCAAGCGCGTCGTGCGGCTGGGTTCGAGCGTCGAGGTGGAGACGCCGCGAGGCACGCGCACCTACACCCTGGTCAGCACCGTCGAAGCCAACACCGCCGCCAACAAGGTGTCGGACCAGTCGCCGGTGGGCCGCGCGCTGATGGGCCGCGGCGAGGGCGAGAAGATCGAGGTCGTCACGCCGGGCGGTGCGCAGTCGTATACCATCGTCGCGATCCGCTAACTGGCGCGCGACCTGCGTCAGCCCGCCTAGTGCACGCACTTCGCGGCGCGCAAGGCGTTCGTCCCATGAGGCATGTGCGAAGCGGTCGGTAGCATCCGCGCTATCGGCCGCTTCTCGTTGCTCGCGTGTGAGTGCCAACCCTGTCTGGATGGTCGCGCTTCGACCGTGTAAGCAGTGTTCAACGCCACCGGGCGCGCCTACAGCCACCTCCAGGTGTGAAAGCTTGCCGCTCCCCGCCGTGAAGGTCCGCGACGGAATATTCCGCGTGTCCGCGAGGGGCGCCTGATCGTCTTAGCAACGGTTGACACCCCATCGTTTCCGGTTTATCATGAATTGAACGGAAGTTCTATCATGATGGATCGCGCCACATCCCTTTCCTCCTATTCACCTGTCAGGATTTCGCTACCATGATCGCTACTGGATTGCTCTGGTACGACGACGATACGCGCCGGCCGATCGCGCTCAAGATCGCCGAGGCGGCGGACCGCTACCGCGAGCGCGTGGGCTTCGAGCCGACCACCTGCGAGGTCAGCCCCGCGCAGTCGGCGGATGCACTCGCCGCGACGCTGCCGCCCGCACCCCGCGCGCGCAAGAGCGCGCTGCTGCCGCGTGTGACGCTGCACGTCGAGCCGAACGAGCACCTCAAGCCGCACTATATCCTCGTCGGCGTCGCCGAGGGCGAGACACCGCGCCTTGTGCGCGGCTGGGCTGATCCCGCCGCCGAGGAGCCGGAGCAACTGCCCTCGCGCCGCACGCGCACCAGAGCGGCGGCGCAGGCGTCGTCACAGTCTGCAACCGCTGCTGTGGCGCCTGCTCGCCGTCGCGCGCGCACCAGTGCGGCGCCTATTGCCACTGCCTCCATGCCAACCAAAGAGACAACACGCGAGCCGTCCTCTGCCCGCGCGGCGCGTTCTGGCGCTCCCGCCGAGCCATCCACGCGGCCTGCCCGCACCCGCACGCGGAGCGCATCAACGTCTGGCAATACCGCGCAGGGAGCACCTATGCCGGCTCCCGTGGCCGTGCCTGCCACACCTACCCCCAGTTCCGCGACCACATCAACGAAGGTCAGGCGCGCAAGGCAGTCTGCTGCGACCTCTACCGTGTCGAAGGCCGCCGAAACCCCACCGGCGGCAGCGAGTGCTCCCTCGCGGCAGCGGAGCCGTCCAGCCGCCGCCAAGACCGCTCCGTCCGCGCCGGCAACCACTGCCGAGCGGTCAGCGGCCGCTGCCGCGACCCGCCGCGCGACGCGCACGACGGTGCCAAGCGCCCAGGCAAGCGCCCAGAATGGCGCGCGTGCATCCGTGGCAAAGACGGCGGCGAAGAAGGCAGTGACATCGTCGGCCCCCGTTACCGTGTCGAAGCCAGCAAAGGGACGCGCGCCGGCCACAGACGCGAAGCTAGCCAAGCGCCAGACGGCCGCGACGGCGACGATCATCAAGCGCCGGACAAGAGTGACAGCGGCGGATAGTCGCGTCAAGCCGGCTAAGCCACCGATGGGAACGAAGGCCACGCCCTCTGGCGTGCCTGTGGCAGCCGCGCAGACGCCCAAGAGGACCAAGGGACAGTCCGCGGCAGCGGCAGCGGCAGTAGTGCCGGCTAAGAAGCCGTCGCATGAGAAGCCGAGCGCGAGCCAGGGGGCACCCAAGGCCACGAGTGGCTCTGCGAAGCGCCCCGCCGCCGCCACCGCGATCCGCACGCGCAGCCCGCGCCCCGCCGACGATACCAGCTCGCGGAAGCAAACGGCATCCGCGCCGGCGACCAAGCCCGCTCGCGTCGCCGCTTCCGGCCGCCGCACCCGGAGTGTGGCGCCGCCTTCTACCGCACGGGTTGCGGCCGAGGCGCCTCGCGCGAAGACCGCCGCGAAGACGCCGCGTCGCACGAAGACCCAGCCCACTTCCGCAGCGCCGAAGCCAAAGCCGAAGGCGGAGCCGGCTCCTGCTCCGATCCCGATGGCTGCGATCCCCCCATCCTCGCCGGCCGGCCGGCGCTCGCGAGCCGCGAAGGCTCGGCACATCACTCAGTCTCCGGCTACGGTACAGGCTGACCTGTGGGGTAGTGCCGAAGCAGCCTCTCCAGCCGGCAGCGCGCCGCGTCGCAGGCGCTCCGCGTAAGTCTCCACGCGCGCGATCAGATCGCGACGAAGCCGAAGCCCAGCGCGGTGTAGATCAGCAGCGAGGCGGCGACGAAGAGCACCACCAGCCGCGGACGCAGCACGCGCCCCAGCACGACCATCTCCGGCAGGCTCATGCCACTGGCGGCGAGCATGAAGGTGAGCACTACCGGCAGCGAGGCGCCCTGGCTGATCAGCGCGAAGCCGATGGGGATCAGCAGCAGGATGTCGGCGTAGATCACGCTGCCCAGCAGTGCCGCCAGCGGCACCCCCAGCGCGACGCCGAACGCGCCGAGCCGCCCGACCGTCGAGGTCGGCACGACGGTATCGATCAGGATGCCCGCCAGCGTCGCCAGCGCCAGCCACGGCAGCAGCTTGCGCGTGAGCTGCCGCCCCGCCAGCGCCGCCTTCTTCGCCGCCAGCCGTCGCGAGCCGGCGGCGGGATCGTCCTCGGGCAGCCACAGGTAATCGCGCAGCGCCCCCTCACGCGGGAAGCGCCCCAGTGCCCAGCCGACGACTACCGCGGCAGCCAGACACGCGGCGGCGTAGAAGATCGCCACACGCCAGCCGAAGACCACCAGCAGCAGGACGATAGCGCCCAGGTTGATCGTCGGCGAGGCGAGCAGGAACGACACCGCCGGTCCCAGCGGCACCTCGACCTCCAGCATCCCCAAAAACAGCGGCACCGCGGTGCAGGTGCAGAAGGGCGTCGCCGCCCCCAGCAGCGCGCCCATCAGGTTGCCGGCCAGCCCCGGCCGCGCCGTGAAGACCCGCTGCAATCGTGCGAACGAGAGCGATTGCTTGACGTAGAAGGCGAGCGTCGCCGTGCTGAAGAGCAGCACCGCGATGAAGACGAGCAGCGCCGGGAAGAACAGCAGGCCCTTCCACGGCAGCGCCGAATTGAGCAGATTGCCCATGAATGTCTTCGCCTCGCCTTGCCTGTCTCCACTCGCTGCGAAGGGTGCATACCATGCACTCCTACGCATCTGCCCAAATTTCTTTGCCAGGCCGCCCACCGGACGCCCCTACAGACCTTCTCCGCGTCCTCCGCGAGCCTCCGCGACCTCCGCGTTCTCAGTAGCCTCTCCCGCGCGCACAGAGACCACCCGCGACTTGCTCATGTACTTCGGGCGGTGCAGTGTGTTGTAGGCGCAGAAGGGGATGATGCTGCCGTCGGGCAGGATGTTGTGGACGCAGCACTTCTTGGCCGACCGCACGTCGAAGTTCCAGGCATCCATGAAGGCGATGATCACGATGCGGAACATGTTCTCGTAGAGCACGCTGCCGTGCTGCGTCTGGTCGAGCGCGGCCGGTGCCACCGGCAGGCAGCAGGCGAAATCGCGCAGCGCGGCGGGGGTCGAGAGCGGCATCGAGGCGGACCACAGCCGGCCCAGCGCGGCGCCGACGATATCCTTCATGTCCTCGACCTTGAAGGTGATCTGGTTGCCGATCACGTCCAGATATTTCTTCACGTCAATGTAGCGCGGCAGCGGCTTGACCTTCTTGCCCTTGACGTAGGCGTAGGTCATGCTAATGCAGTCGCTATGGCAGGGCAGCGGCACGAAATCGCTCTTGCGGAACATGCCGGCGGTCTGCTCGGCGATCGCGGCGATCACGTCGGGCACCGTCACGCGGTCGAGCGGGTCGAAGCCGTCGTGGCGGCCGACGTTGGTGATCGGCTGGATGGTGACGCCGCGCACCATCGGCTGCTCGATGCCGTACTTGACGATGGCGCCCAGCTCGTCGTCGTTGACGCCGCGCTTGACGGTGGCCGTCAGGTTGATCGGGATGCCATACTTCGTCAGGTTGGCGACCGCCTGCTCCTTCACCGCGCGCAGGTCCAGGCCGCGGATGTCCTGATAGGTGCTCTCGCGGAAGCCGTCGAATTGCAGGTAGACCTCGAAGTTGCCGTTGAAAGCCGCCAGATCGCGCACAAAGGTCTCGTCGCGGGCGATGCGCACGCCGTTGGTGTTGAGCATCAGCGCGCGGATGCGCTTCTTCTTCGCCATCGCCAGGATCTCGAAGAGCTGCGGGTGGATCGTCGGCTCGCCGCCGCTGATCTGCACTACGTCGGCGTAGCCCTCGTTCTCGACCACCACGTCCAGCATGCGCTCGACCTCTTCGAGCGGGATCATCCGGCCCACGTCGGAATCGGCGAAGCAGGTGGGGCAGCGCAGGTTACATGCCTCGGTGATCTCCACCAACGCCAGGCAGGTGTGCTGCTCGTGGTCAGTGCAGAGGCCACAATCCAACGGGCAGCCCTGCTCGACACGCCGCTGGAAGTGCCGTGGCAGCGTGCCGGGCTTGTTGTACTGCGCCTGCGAGAGGTAGTACTCGGCATCGGAGGAGAGCAGCGTGCGCATCGCGCCGTGCTCGGGGCAGGTCTTGAGCAGATAGACCTTGCCGCGCTGGATGATGACCTTGGCCTGGATCACCTTGAGGCAGGTGGGACACAGGCTGTTGGTGAAGTTGTGGTAGATGTAGTTGCGGTCGGCGCGCTCGGCGACCGCCTCGGTTTCGGCGCCGTCGGCTATCTCGCGCTCCGGCATGCTCTGTGGTACTGGCCGCTCGAAGACGCGCGGCTTGCGTGTTCGCATCTCGCTCCCGTCCTCCCTCTCCCTTTCGTGACGCTGCTGTGCGCAGCCATCAGTAGTTCGTTCCCGCGCAGGGCAGTTGCACGAGGAGCTGGCAGCCGATACCAGCGACGACCGGCGCGATGACCAGCCCGATGGCGATCCCGAAGGCCAGAAAGCGCCGGCGGCGCGAGACCGCCAGCGCGAAGACAGCGAGCAAGAGCACCATCAGCAGCGCGCCGATCACCAGTCCGGTGGCCGCCGTGTTGCTAATGAGAAGATTCCGAGTCGCCAGGCAAGCATTCCCCTGCGTTCGCATGGCTTCGTCGTAGAGCGCGAGAGCCGGGAAACCGACCCACGCCAGCGCCACCGGCAGCGCGGCGAGCGCCACGCCAAGCAGGAAGGCGCCTGTCTTCCGCCTGCCACTCGCTTCCGGCCGACCCGCGTCCGCCATTGGCTTGGCACGCCTTTCTCAGCCAGCGTCTGATCAGCCGTAGGGCGACGGCAGCCGCACCGCGCAGCCCGTCACCGCGGCGCAGGGCGTGATCGCGGCCATCATCAACAGGGCGTAGCCAATGGGCCGCAGTCGCCTGATGAAGAGCAGGACGAAGCCCGCTACCACAGTTGCTCCATAGAGCCACAGGCCAACCGTTCCCAGCACCGACACGAGCTGCAGTGTCGCGAGCTGGGCGGCCGTATAGGTGCAGCGATAGCAGAACGGCGTCCACGAGACGCTCAGGAACAGCAGCGCCGTCGGAATCAAGCCGAGTCCCAGGCCCAAAAGGAATAGTCCCCCGAAATGATCGTCTACGTCGTGCCTGGGCGTCGCCACGGTGCCCTCCCTCCAGCGCCCACCGGTCCCCTACCGCACTCGCAGCGATTCGGGCACGCGCCTCTCTGCCAGGGATTACGCCGCTTGCCGCCCGCTGCTCACCGTACCTCCTACCCAGTGCGAGTCGAGGCGGCGAGGATCACGACACAGCCGACCACGGCGATCACCGGCAGCGCCACCAGCGCCGCCAGCAGACCATAGCCCAGCCAGCGCGCGCGCGGATTGGCCAGCAGCAGGGACATCACGACGATGAACCCTACGAAGAGCGCGACGGGCACCAGCGCGAGGAAGCCTGAGCTTGGCCCCAGCGCCGGGCCAAGCGCGTTGATGGTGAGAATCGTGACCAGCACCATGGCGACGAAGCCGGCCAATCCCAATCCCAACCCGCCGAAGAACTGCCCAGTCTTCTGCCCGCCGGTGAGCGGCCGCTCCAGTGGGAACGGCACCGGCGCCATCGGCACAGGATAGCCGGCCGGCGGGGGTGGTGGAAAGGCCATTGGTGGCAGCGCGCCTAGCGGAGGCGGAGCCGCGGCGGCTGGTGGAGCTGGTGCGGGCGCGGATGGGCCTGGTGCGGGTTGCGCGGGTGTGGGTGGCGGCGGCAGCGCGGCGCCCCCGGCGCCTGGAATACCGGTCGCCGGCGCCTGGCCTGCCGGTTGTGCGGCGACGAGTGGGCGCCCGCAGGTGGCGCAGCGTTCTGCGCCCGCGGCGTTGGGCATACCGCAGCTTGGGCAAAGGCTTGGTTGCTCGTCCATTGGGTGCGCTCCTCTCGCCAGGCGTCTCGTTGACGCGCCTACGCGGGATTCCGGGCGTCCCTACGCGGCCTCGACGGCGGTGGTGGATGCGGCGGCCGTCGGCGCTACCGCCCCGGCTGCGCGCTCGCGGCGCAGGCGACGGTACGAGGCCCACAGCTTGTAGCCAAAGGAGGGGATCGCGATGGCGTAGAGCACCTGCACCATCGTCAGCCCCAAGAGCACATGCGGGTCGGCGCGCGTGAAGTCGAGCAGGAAGCGCAGCGAGCAGTAGCCGACGATGTAGAGGTTGAAGAGGTCGCCGGCGTGGGGCAGCTTGCCGCGTAGCCGCAGCAGCACGACGAAGAGCGCGAGATCGAGCAGCAGCTCGTAGGCGGCGGTCGGCTGGCGGCGCACGCCGTGCTGCACGATGGCCCACGGCAGCGCGCTGGGCAGGCCGAAGGGGTCGCCGCCGAGTAGATTGCCGAGCCGGCCGATGGCCTGCGCCAGTGGGATTGCGGGGGCGAAGATGTCGCCGGTGGAGTAGCGGATGCCGCGCCAGCGCTTGACAATCAGCACACCTGCATAGCCGCCGAAGAAGCCTCCGGTCCACGCCTGGCCGCTGTACCACAGGTACGGCAGGTCCTTGATGAACGTGCCCGGCCCCAGGAAGACTAGCATGCTGAGCTTGGCGCCGAGCATGCCGCCGGCCAGCGCGCCCAGCGCCACCTGCAGCAGCTCCTCGGTGGCCTTGTGCTGCCGCCGCGCCTCAAAGTAGGTGAGCGCGCCTCCGGCGATGTAGGCGGCCAGAAAGCAGAGCGAGTAGGTCGAGATCGTCGCCGGTCCCAGGTGCAGCCACGGATACATGCGCCGCCCTCCCATCCCCATTCCGGCCCAGGCCGCCACAACTCAGCTCAACAGCGGGAAGGTTGGCGCAAGTATAGTTTCCCATCCGTAGCTAGCCAGCTACTGATAGGTCTATACGCTTGAGGTGATCGCGCGTACTGGCCGAACTACGCGGCCTCTATCCCCTTGCAGAAGCGTCAGGGACTACTTGCTTGGCTCCTGATTCAATCGGTCCATCTCGCGCTGAAAGGAGTTGACCTCGTCCGCAGCCCACCTGCTTAACGTTCTATGGGACATACAGCGGTTGTCCGCTGCTGTCCGCACCCGTCCGGCTTTGCACCACAAGCCACGGAGTCATCGGCACTTGCGCGATGTGGTCGCTCGTACGCTCGTGCTTTTACCCAAAGGAGCGGTTTACTTTGGAACCCGCAAACACGATAGAGTTGTCCAGGTGCCGCACCCATGATAGCATGCAAGTGCAAGCATTGCGTCAGCATAAATACCGAGCGGGACGCCGACCCTGCTACTGCGCTTCGGCCAGCAGCGCCTGCCGCAACGCCGCCTCACCATCGGAAGTCACCAGCGCGAAGACACGGTCGTCCGGCTGGATGACGGTCTCGCCGGCGGGGGTGATGTTCTCGTGATTGCGCACAATCAGCGCCAGGTTGACGGAGTGCGGCAGATTCAGCGATTGCAGTGTCTTGCCCGTGGCGGGCGAGTCGTCGGGCACGGTGACCTCGACCAACTGCAAGCCGGCTTCGCTCAGCTTGAGCAGCGGCACCACGGCGCGATGCGGGATCTGGGCCTCGATCATGTGTAGGATAGTGCGCGTCGGGCTGACAGTCACATCTATGCCCAGCCGGCTGAAGAACTCGTCGTAGCGCGGGTTGTTGACGCGCGCGATGGTGCGTGGGACTTTGAAGCGCGCCTTGGCGACCTGGCAGATGACGAGATTGTCCTCGTCGTCGCCGGTGACGGCGATCACCAGATTGGCGCGCTCGCAGCCGACGTTTTCGAGCACGCGCGCCTCGCAGGCGTCGCCCTGCGCCACCGAGGTGCCTAGCTCCTCCTGGAGCTGTCGCGCGCGGTGGCCGTCCTTCTCCAGCAGCAGCACCTCGTGTCCCTGCTGCAAGAGGCCCTTGGTGAGGTAGAAGCCCACCTGGCCGCCACCGCCGATCAGAATGTACATGGGGTCCTCATTACGCGGACATTATGCGGACGGGCGCCTGCCGGACGCCCCTGCGGCCGACCCTGCCGCTCGCTCGCGGTCCCGGTCGATCGGCGTCAGGGGCACGCTGCGCCCCTGGGCGACGGAGTGCGTCACCGAGCTGCTGCGCACGATGGGATTGAGCAGCGCGTCGCGGAATAGCTTCGCGCCGATCACCGTCGGGCAGATGCTTTCCATCCCCAGCCCGTTGTAGGTCTCTTGCCGGATCGGATCGTAGATGCGGCACATCACACGCGGGACGTGGAACTCGTGCTTGGCGAGCTGAGCGGCGAGGATGTTGCGATTGTCGCCATTGGTCACGGCGACAAAGGCGTTGGCCTCTTCGATCCCCGCGCGCTTGAGCACGTCGTAGTCTACGCCGTTGCCGACCACCGTGTCTTCCTCCGGGAAGTCGGCGCCGAGCCGACGGAAAGCTTCAGGGCTGGAGTCAATGATCTTGACGCTGTGCCCCTCGTTGTAGAGCAATTGCGCCAGTGTGGCGCCCACTCGGCCGCAGCCGAGAATGACAACGTTCATCTCGTCTCGTCTCCTCCACGCGCCGCCCTGGCAATCCTCGTTCCCAGCGGTTGCCGCCTCACCCCCTCAGGATTGCCAAGTGCAGAGGCGAGGCTTGCCTCGCCTCTGCCGCCCCTCGCTCCATGGGAGAGGGGACTGGAGGGTGAGGACTCCCGGCGGCGCGTGCCGGATTATAGCGCGGGCCAGCCCGCCTGGCTAGCCCGCCAAATGGGTTAGTACGCCTTGGCGAAGACCGCCCAGGTGTGCCCCTCGCCGCCGCAGCCGATGCATGCGCCGGAGCCGGTGGGCTGCTCCAGGGGCAGCGCGCGGATCGTCGCGCCGGTTTCGGCCTTGATGCGCGCCTCGCACGCCGCGTCGCCGCACCACCAGCCCTCGACGAAGCCGAGCCGCTCGCGGTCGGCCATCAGCGCCTTAAACTGCTCGTAGCCCTCGGGCCGGTACGTCCGCGCCTCGCGGAAGGCCAGCGCCTGCTCGTAGAGCGTACGATGGATCTCGTCCAATAGCTCCGGCACACGGCGGGCCACGGCCTGCGCCGACACGGTCTCTTTGGCGTTACGGTCGGTGCGGGGCACCAGCACCACCTGACCGGCCGCCGCGTCGCGGGGACCGATCTCGATGCGCACGGGCACGCCGCGCATCTCCCAGTCGTTGTACTTGAAGCCGGGCCGCTCGTTGCGCCAGTCGGTGCGCACGCGCACGCCCGCCTCACGCAGCGCCGCCTCGACCTGCGCCACCTGGCCGGCCACCTGCTCGCGCTCGGTGTCTTTGCGCCAGATCGGCACGATCACCACCTGGATGGGCGCGACGCGAGGAGGCATGCGCAGGCCGTTCTGGTCGCCATGCACCATGATCAGCCCGCCGATCATACGCGTGCTGGCGCCCCAGCTCGTCGTCCAGGCGGTCTTCACCTGCCCGTCGGCATCCTGGAAGGTGATGTCGAAGCTGCGGGCGAAGTTCTGCCCCAGGTTGTGCGAGGTCGCCGCCTGCAGCGCCTTGCCGTCGCCCATGATCGCCTCGATGGTGTACGTGCGCAGCGCGCCGGGGAACTTCTCGCTCTCGGTCTTGCGTCCGCGAATGCCGGGGATCGCCAGCTCGTTGACAAAGAAGTCGTAGTACACGTCGTTGAGGATCAGCAGCGTCTCGGCCTCCGCCTCCTCTTCGGTGCGGTGGACGGTGTGGCCCTCCTGCCAGAGGAACTCGGTGGTGCGCAGGAAGGGTCGCGTGCGCTTCTCCCACCGCACGACGTTGTTCCAGGTGTTGTAGAGCAAAGGCAGGTCGCGGTAGCTCTGCACCCACTTGGCGTACATGTGGCCGATCACCGTCTCAGAGGTGGGACGGATGACCAGCGGCTCGGCCAGCTCCTCACCGCCGGCGCGCGTCACCACCGCCACCTCCGGCGCGAAGCCCTCGACGTGCTCGGCCTCCTTCGCCAGGAAGCTCGCGGGGATGAAGAGGGGGAAGTAGGCGTTCTCGTGGCCGGTGGCCTTGATGCGCCGGTCCATGGCCGCCTGCATGTTCTCCCACAGGGCGAAGCCGTAGGGGCGGATTACCATGCAGCCGCGGACCGGCGACTCGTCCGCCAGTCCGGCCTTGTACACCAGATCGAGATACCAACGCGAGAAGTCATCATCCTTCTCGGCCAGCTCCTCGACGAGCTTCTCGTCTTTGTCGACTGCCATCTGTCTACATCCTCCTTCTGGAGGC
>DASVAA010000042.1:0-6504 GCA_036376595.1 Ktedonobacterales bacterium
TCGGCTTCACCGAGCAGCCGCGCACGGTGACGGTGACGGGCGTCGAGATGTTCCAGAAGACGCTCGACGAGGGGCTGGCCGGCGACAACGTGGGCTGCTTGTTGCGAGGGGTGGAGCGCAACGAGGTGGAGCGCGGGCAGGTGCTGGCCAAGACCAACAGCATTCAGCCGCACACCAAGTTTGCGGCGCAGGTGTATGTCTTGAGCAAGGAGGAGGGCGGGCGCCACACGCCGTTCTTCAATGGCTACCGGCCGCAGTTCTACATTCGGACGACGGATGTGACGGGCCAGATCATCCTGCCGGAGGGCATGGAGATGATTCTGCCCGGCGACAACGTGACGATTGAGGTGGAGCTGATTACGCCGGTGGCGCTGGAGCAGGGCAGTCGCTTCGCCATCCGGGAGGGCGGCCGCACCGTCGGCTCCGGCGCCGTCACCAAGGTGCTGGGCTAGCCGCTCCAGCCCGTTTGGGGCGCGGCGCACGCGCCCCGATTGCGCGCTCCCGGCTGGGTTCGCTCGGCCGGGAGCGTTTCGCGCCCGCGCGGGGACCTCAAGGCGAGTCCTGCCTTGGCATGGGGTCGCTAGACACCGCAGGGGCAATAGTATACAATAACGTGGTGATCGTGAGCGCGAAGACCATTCGCGAGGCCGCGACGACGGAGCTTGTGCGCATGCTCCGGCCGCGCTCAGATTGCCGGAGGAAGCACGAATGGCCGCTAAGAGCAAAGAAAATCGCATCGTGATCACGCTGGCCTGCACCGAGTGCAAGTCGCGCAATTACGTGACGACCAAAAATAAGAAGAACGACCCCGAGCGCCTGGAGCTGAACAAGTTCTGCCCGCGCTGCCGGCGGTATTATCCGCATCGCGAGACGAAGTAGCGAGCTACCGTGCCGGCGCCCGCTGGTTAGTCGCGCGCGGAATGCTCGTCGCGCGGCTCGCCTGGGTGCCGCCGCTCCGTCCGGCTGAGCCTGACGCCCCGCAGTAGGAGAGACCGTCGGTGACACAGACCATCCGAAAGAACAAGGGCTCCACGACCCGAGCGCGCACCTCACCGGATATGGAGGATGTCTCGATGGCTACTCCCGCCGAGGGCGATCCGCGCGACGACGAGCTGCCCACCGACGAGCAGCCCGAAGACGCTGGCGACGAAGAGGCGCTCACGCCCGAGGACGCCGAAGCCATCAGTCGCGCCCTCGCTCGTACGCCGCAGGCTGTCGCCGTGCCCACAAGGCGCTCGGTAGTGCTGCCGAGCTTCATGTACGGTAATCCCGTCACGCGCTACATCGCCGAGTCGATTACCGAGTTGAGCAAGGTGACGGCGCCGAGTACGCGCGAGGCCTGGAACATGACGCTGGTCGTGATCGTATTCTCCGCGGTGATCGCGCTGATTCTCGGCCTGGCGGACCTTGCCTTGCTGCGCGCGCTCGGCTGGCTCATCAATCTCGGCCACTAAGCCGCCTCGCCGCGCTGTACGCATGGACGTAGCGCAGGTCTGCCTGTTCGCGCGCGAAGCTGGAGTGCCCGCATGGCGAGCACCACGTGAGACCATGTGGAGGACTCAATCAATCATGACGACCGATCCCGATACCACCGCCGCGAGCGAGACAGCGCTCACCCCGCCAACAAATGGCATGCCCGAGGGCGAGGCACCCGTGCCTGGCCGCCACTGGTACGCCATCCACACCTATTCGGGCTACGAAAACAAGGTCAAGACGCATCTCGAAGCCCGCGTGCAGGCGCTCGATCTGAAGGACAAGATTTTCCGCGTCGTCGTGCCCACCGAGCAAGAGATCGAGATCAAGGGCGGGCAGCGACGCACCGTCACGCGCAAGGTCTATCCCGGCTACGTGTTGGTGGACCTCGTGCTGACTGAGGACACCTGGCACGCCGTGCGCGGCACTCCAGGCGTGACCGGATTCGTCGGCGGCACAAGCACCGAGCCGGTGCCGCTCTCGGAGGCTGAGCTGCGCTACATTCTGCGCGCGCCTGCCGAGACGGGCGAGGAGCCGAAGCCCAAGACGAAGATCAACTTCGCCGTCGGCCAGTCGGTCAAGGTGATTGACGGCCCCTTTGCCGAGTTCATCGGCACCGTCAGCGAGATCCATCCGGAGCGCAACAAGGTCACGGTGCTGGTCTCGTTCTTCGGCCGCGAGACGCCGGTGCAGCTCGACTTCCTCCAGGTCGAGAAGGTCTGATTCACCGCATACGAGAGCGATGGGCGCCGCCTGACGTGTCGAGACGCCGGGCGGCGTTTTCGTGCTGTCCTGCCGCTACGACGTGGGCGGCAGCGCGCCGCTTTGGACGGCACCGACAGACAGCAGGACGGAGCTGTCCGCGTCGGCGACCACCGCCGCCGAGACCTCGCTGGCGTCAAAGAGCGCGGGGGCGGCGACAATGATCGTCGCGGCCTGCTGCTCGTAGCGCGCCCCGTAGGCGACGGAGTCCCAGTAGCCCTCTCATGCACGAATCCGCACACGACCGGTTGGCACGAGTGCTGGATGTGTGCGATAATACGTACTTGGGCCGCCACACCGAATGGACGGGGCGGCCCGTACGTCTGAGGGAGGGCGAGGCACCGAATCGGATGCCACTCGTCGCCCGCCATCTACCTCATAAGGAGCACATACCACATGGCAAAGCGCGTCAAGGCGGTCGTCAAGCTGCAGCTTCCCGCCGGCAAGGCCACCCCGGCCCAGCCCGTCGGCCCGGCCCTTGGTGCCCACGGCATCAACATCATGGGCTTCTGCAAAGAGTATAACGAGCGAACCGCCAACCAGGCCGGCCAGATCATCCCGGCCGTGATTACGGTCTACGAGGACCGCTCGTTCACCTTCATCACCAAGACCCCCCCGGCCGCCGATCTGCTCAGGAAGGCTGCCGGCGTCGAGAAGGGATCGGGCACGCCGAACAAGTCCAAGGTCGGCAGCATCACGCCCCAGCAGCTGCGCGAGATCGCCGAGGTGAAGATGAAGGACCTCAACGCCAATAACGTCGAGGCCGCCGAGAAGATCGTCGCCGGCACCGCCCGCTCGATGGGCATCACCGTCCAGGGCTGAGTACGCCCTGGGCCACAAATAGTTGGCCCGCCAGTCACTGCGGGGACATTCTCCACCAGGAGGGCATTGCATGCCAAAGCACGGAAAGAAGTACCGCGAGGCGCTCAAGCAGATCGAGCCGGAGAAGCTCTACGCCCCTGCTGAGGCCATCGAGCTGCTCAGAAAAGTCACGTTTACCAATTTCGATTCCACCGTCGAGCTGCATATGCAGTTGGGCGTTGACCCGCGCCACGCCGACCAGATGGTGCGCGGCACGGCGGCGCTGCCTGCCGGTACCGGCAAAGAGGTCAAGGTGCTGGTCTTCGCGCAGGGCGAGAAGGTCAACGAGGCCGAAGCCGTCGGCGCCGATTTCGTGGGCCTCGACGACTACATCAAGCAAATCAACGAGGGCTGGCTCGGCTTCGACGTCGCAATGGCGACGCCCGACGTCATGAGCAAGGTCGCCAGTCTGGGCCGCCGGCTCGGCCCCCGCGGCCTGATGCCCAACCCCAAGGCCGGCACCGTCACCTTCGACATCGCTTCCGCCGTGCGCGCCGTCAAGGCCGGACGTGTCGAGTTCCGCGTGGACCGTACGGGCCTGATCCACATGCCGATCGGCAAGATCTCGTTCAGCGATCAGGCGCTGATGCAGAACCTGGCATCTTCGATTGACGCCATCCAGCGGGCCAAGCCGGCGGGCGCCAAGGGCCAGTACGTCAAGAGCGTGACGGTGGCCTCGACCATGTCGCCGGGCGTGCGTCTCGATCTGCCGGCGGCCCTGGCGCTCAAGGTCGCGTAGGGTCGTCCCCCAGCCCGCGCGGGCGTACGCCGTACGCCCCTACAAACGCGAAGGCGAGGGAGGGGAGCAAGGCGCGGTCCGCCGTCGCGGACTGTGACCGCGGCCGCGCGAGTTTCGTCGTCAATTATTGACACCGGCCCGCGCGGCTGGTATACTTCGGCGTCGGTCGCCGTGCGTGAGAACCGTGCGGGGCGGCCAGCGCAAACAATCGCATATCTGCCAGTGACAGCGGGCGCCCCGGCCGAGGGGCTTAATCGCAGGCCTGCCGAGGCGAAGACACCACATACCAACGCGACGCTTCCGAGGTGTGGGCGGCCGGCACGAGTGCCGGGGGAACCGCATCGCATGGAAGCGCGGCTTGTGGGCCTTCGGGTCGGCTGACCTGGAGGCCCTTTTTCGTGGCCCGGATTATACCCCGCTCGCATCGGCACCCAGCAATGCGACGTACGCGCAAATAGCAGCGGAAGGCGCGGCCTCATGCGGTGTCGCGCTTGCCGGACCAGGAGCCATCCCGGCGCACACGATCTTCCGACTCCGCTCCAGAAAGGAGACCAAGACCATGCCCACGCCCGCCAAGGCCGCTATCATCGAAGAAGTGACGGCCAAGCTCGAAGCGGCGATTGCCGCTGTGCTGCTCTCGACCGAGGGACTGACCGTCGCCGAGATGGCTGATCTGCGCCGCCGCCTCGCCGCGGCCAACGTCGAGCTGCACGTCGTCAAGAACACGTTGCTGCGCATCGCCTCCGAGCGTGCCCATTATCAGGACATCTCGTCACTGCTCAACGGGCAGACGACCATCGCGCTAAGCGCCACGGACGAGATCGCCCCAGCCAAGGCCGTCACCGAGGCGATCCGCGCCATCCGCAGCGCCAAGCCAGTGACCGTCAAGGCCGGCATCCTCGAGCGCGCGCCGATCCCGGCGTCGCAGGTTGAGGCGCTCTCCAAGGTGCCGCCGCGCGAGCAGCTCCAGGCTCAGCTCGTCGGTGCCTTGCAAGGCCCGCTGAGCGAGATGTACAGCGTGCTCAGCGCGCCGCTACGCGATCTGATCTACACGCTCGAAGCGCGCATCCAGCAGCTCGGCGGCGCCGAAGCCGCGTAAGCCGCTGGGGGCGCCTCCCACCGGCCCCTCGCATCTTGGGAGGTGAGGGGAGAAGAGACGGAGCACGCGGAGGCCGCGGAGACTCGCGGAGGTCGCGGAGACGTTTCGTAGGGGCGTATGGCGTCCGCCAGTGCCCGCTTAATCAAACCGTTTGCCGGCGCTCCGAACAGTGTGGGGCGCAGGATATGAGAGGAAGCAAGAGAACATGGCCGTTAATGTGGATACCATCATTGAGCAGCTCAGCACCATGAGCGTGCTCGATCTCGTCAAGCTGAGCAAGGCCCTGCAGGACCAGTGGGGTGTTAGCGCCGCGCCAGTGATGGCCGCCGGCATGATGCCCGCTGCCGCGGGCGCTGGCGCCGCCGAGGCCGCCGCGCCGGTCGAGGAGCAGACCGAGTTCACCGTGGAGCTGACCGAGATCGGCCCCAACAAGATCAACGTCATTAAGGCCGTGCGCGAGCTGACCGGCCTGGGCCTCAAGGAGGCCAAGGACCTGGTGGAGTCTGCCCCAGTTGCCGTCAAGGAGAACGTCAACAAGGACGAGTCCGCCGCCGCGCAGAACAAACTGCAGGAGGCCGGCGCCAAAGTTACCGTCAAGTAACCGCGACGCCACGCTCAATCGGCCATCCCGCGGCGATCAGTCTACTGGTCGTCGCGGGATGCTCATTTTCCGCACGGTCAATGGATGAGATGGCGCTTTTTGAGCGCCTCGATTGCGTCCACTGCCGCAATCGTGCCGCCTCTGGCACGCAGGGAGGCGCCAAGCTGCACGCTTCGCTGTTGGGACTTGGGTAGGGTGGATCGCTACCCACCGCGCTCCGGCGATTCGAGCAGGCGCTTGAGATTGTCGAGCGGCGGCTGCAACTTCCCGGTCCACACGCGCCGCATAAGGGCGTCAAGGACTCCTCCGAGCGGGCCGCGTCGCGAATCCCATGTCATTGTCCAGGTATAGTGGGTCCCGCTGGGGATGGTGGCGAAGAGGTGTATGCCGCGTGTGCGAATGGGGCCGGTTACCGTCGTGAAGACCGCGCGGCGGGTGTCGCCCGTCGCCTGCCACTCCGTGACCTCGCTCACGACGGTCGAAGGGATGCCTAGCGCAAAGCGCGCGGTGATGCGCAGGCGCGATCCCAGGTGGATCAGGCCACCGTCGAGCGGCTCATACCGAAGGACGGCAGGGTCGTAGCGCGGCGCGTTGGCGGGGGTCATCACGAACGCAAACACCTCTGCGCACGGCCGGCGGATCTCGACGCTGGCCTCAATCTTCGGCATGGCACATACCCCTTCGCGCGCGGTGTAGATCGCTCACGATTCCTGCCCGCGCCGCCCATACCCCTGCGCCGACGGTTCGCCCACCTGACGGTTCGGCGTCTGACTCGGCGGCGCCAGCCACAGCGACACCGAGGCCGGCTGCATCGTGTCGCGCACGGCGATCACGAGATGGTTGCTCAGTGCAACCAGGTCCGTCTCGGTCCGCAGGGTGGCGGCGAAGTGATCGAGCGTCTTGGCGGCATCGTACTTCGCGCGGTAGAAGCGGCGATCGATGAGGGCCTGGATGCGGCGGCGAAGGGGG
>DASVAA010000043.1:0-2587 GCA_036376595.1 Ktedonobacterales bacterium
GTGGCAGCCGGGCGAATGGTCTCCAGCCGTCGTTGAGCGCGAGATGCGCGCCGGACGCGAGATGTACCTGGCGCGGCGGGACGGCGAGCCGGTGGGCAAGCTCACCCTGCAATGGGAAGACCCGGAGATGTGGGGTGAGCAGCCGCCCGACGCGGGCTATGTGCACGGGCTGTGCATCGTCCGCGCGATGGCGGGGTTGGGCCTGGGCGCGGCGCTGCTCGACTGGGCAGGCCAGCGCACACGCGCCAACGGTCGCCGCTGGCTGCGGCTCGACTGCCAGGCGATCAATCCGGTCTTGCGCGCCTTCTACGAAGGGCTGGGATTCATCTATCGCGGTGAGGCGGAAGAAGGCTGGACCGCGCTCTACGAGCGCCCGGCATGACATTCCCTCTGGCTCCCCCTCTCCTTGCGGGAGAGGGGGCTGGGGGGTGAGGTTCTGAGGAGTACAGCGACATGGCGCGCGACGACATCCAGAGTGTGCTGGTCATCGGCTCCGGCCCGATCATCATCGGGCAGGCGGCTGAGTTTGACTATGCGGGGGCGCAGGCCTGCCGGGCGCTGCGCGAGGAGGGCAAGCGCGTCATCCTGGTCAACTCGAATCCCGCGACGATCATGACCGATGAAGGGCTGGCCGACGCCACCTACATCGAGCCGCTGACCGTCGAATCGGTGCGGCGGGTGATCGCGCGCGAGCGGCCCGATGGTCTGCTGGCCACACTGGGCGGGCAGACGGGACTGAATCTGGCGGTGGCGCTGGCCGAGGCGGGCGTGCTCGACGAGTTTGGTGTGCGACTGCTAGGAACGCCACTCGACACCATTCGCAAGGCCGAGGACCGCGAGCTGTTCAAGCAGCTGCTGCTCGATCTGGGGCTGGTTGTGCCGCCCAGCAAATCTGTCACGACACTGGAGGACGCGCTGACCTTCTCGGATCAGGTGATCGGCCTGCCAGCCGTCATCCGCCCGGCCTTCACGCTGGGCGGCGCCGGTGGCGGCATTGCCCGCACGCGCGAGGAACTGGCGCGCATCGTCCGCCGTGGCCTCGATACCAGCCCCATCCATCAGGTGCTGGTGGAGCAGTACCTGGGCGGCTGGAAAGAGATCGAGTACGAGGTCATCCGCGACGCGGCGGGCGCCTGCATCACCGTCTGCAACATGGAGAACTTCGATCCGCTGGGCATCCACACCGGCGACAGCATCGTCGTCGCGCCCAGCCAGACGCTCTCGGACAAAGAGTATCAGATGCTGCGGACGGCGGCGGTGCGCATCATCACCGCGCTGGGCGTGGAAGGCGGCTGCAACATCCAGTTCGCGCTGGACCCGCAGAGCTTCCACTACTACGTCATCGAGGTCAATCCGCGCGTCAGCCGCAGCTCGGCGCTGGCCTCCAAGGCGACCGGCTACCCGATCGCGCGCGTCGCCACCAAGATCGCCATCGGCAAGCGGCTGGATGAGATCACCAACGAGGTGACGGGCAAAACGGTGGCGGCCTTCGAGCCAGCGCTTGATTACGTGGTGGTCAAGATTCCGCGCTGGCCCTTCGACAAGTTCCCGCTGGCCGACCGTGGGCTTGGCACGCAGATGAAGGCCACTGGCGAGGTAATGGCGATTGATCGCACCTTCGAGGCGGCGCTGCAAAAGGCCATGCGCGCGCTGGAGGTACGCGCCGACACGCTCACCACCGTGCCGAGCGAGGTGGACGACCTGGGCGAGTTCCCGCCCAACGATGTGCGGCTCTGGCGTCTGCTCGACTCGCTGCGCGTGGATACGGCGGACGGCGCGATCGACGCCCTGCACGACGAGACGGGCATTGACCGCTGGTTCCTGGCCAAGCTGCGGCGCATCATCCGCATGGAGCAGCGGCTAGGCCGCCAGGAGCTGACGCCAGAGCTGCTGCGCGCGGCCAAGCGCCTCGGCTTCTCGGACCAGCAGATCGCCACGGCGCGCGGCGAGACGGCGCGGCAGGTGGCCGAACGGCGGCGCGCCTGGGGCATCATCCCGACCTTCAAGATGGTAGACACCTGCGCCGGCGAGTTCGAGGCGCGCACGCCCTACTTCTACTCCACCTACGAGCAGGAGAACGAGGCGCCCAGTCTGCCGGGAGCGAAGGCCGTCGTGCTGGGGTCCGGCCCAATCCGCATTGGCCAGGGGATCGAGTTCGACTATTGCTCGGTGCGCGCCTCGCAGGCGCTGCGCGAGGCGGGCGTGCATAGCGTGATGATCAACTCCAACCCCGAAACGGTCAGCACCGACTTCGACATGTCGGACCGGCTCTACTTCGAGCCGCTCGACGCCGAAAGCGTCATCGCCATCCTGCAAAATGAGACGGGCAACGGCGTGGATGAACTGCCGCCGGTGGTGACGCAGTTTGGCGGGCAGACGGCGATCGGTCTGGCGGCGCTACTGGCCGCGGCGGGCGCGCCGATCCTCGGCACATCGGTGGATAGCATCGATCTGGCGGAGGACCGCCGCCGCTTCGACGCGCTGATGGAGGAGCTGGGCGTGCCGCGCCCGCGTGGCGCCGCCGTGGCCAGCGTGGCCGAGGCGCAGCGCGTGGCCGACGAGATCGGCTATCCCGTGCTGGTACGGC
>DASVAA010000044.1:0-2920 GCA_036376595.1 Ktedonobacterales bacterium
GTGATTGGCGCCTTGGGGTCCGCCAGCATCAGGTCGAGCACCGGCACCACACCCACCAGCCGACCTTCGGCCTCCAGGTTCACGGGCCCGTGGCTCGTCTCGACCAGCGCCGCGGCGGCGTGCGGGCCTGGTCTGCCGCGCGGTCGGGCGCCGTTGGCACGCGCGGCGGGACGCGGCGGGGGCGGTGTCTCGTCGGCCACCACGTAGATCTCGGCCAGCGCAGCGGGCAGCGGCTCCTCGTCGTCCAGCGCGGCAGCGCGGGTGCGAGCGCGCATCGCCGCGATCACATCGCCCACCGTCACCCAATCGGGGACCGAGAGGTAGTCGGTGGTCATGATGCCGCCGGCGGTGTCTTCGGGATAGCCAAGCAAGTCTTGCACGTCGGCGGCCTCCTCGCGGTCCATGCGGCCCAGCAGATCGGCCTGCTGGGCCGCGGGCATATCTTGCAGCGCGTCGGCGGCCTCGTCGGGCTCCATCTCCTCCAGCACGTCGGCGGCGCGTTCGGGGTCCATCGCGCGCAGAATTTGCGCCTGCTGCTCGTCTTCCATCTCCTCCAGCGTGTCGGCGGCGGCCTCGTCGGGCAGCGTCTCGAGCAGATCGGCGCTCTGGGCCGGCGTGAGCTGTTCGAGCAGCTCAGCCAGGTCGGCGGGACGCATCAGCGCCAGGCGCTCGCGGGGTACGCGCAGCCGCAGCATGCTGCCCTCACCCTGGCCGCCTTCGGCCACCGGCACCACCATCTTCCAGTCGATCAGCGGCGCGTTGGTGCCCAGCTCGCGGCCTGTCAGCCCGCCGACCAGCCGCCGGCCCAGGTTCTCCAGCCCCATGCCGCCCAGCCGCCGCAGCGCCGCGGAGGGGCTGACGTCCACCGCCACCAACCGCCAGGTGCCATCCTTTTCGGCCAGGTCGAGATCGTTGATGCGCACCACGCGGCGGCCCTCCACGTCCACCACCTGCCGGTCCCACAGCCCACGCAGCGTCAGCTCGCCCTCGCGCTTGACGAAGCGTTGCAAGTTGACCGCCGGCGTGGCGAGCCGCACGCCGCCGCGCGCGCTCATCGTCTTCACCTTCTCCCAGGGGATGTACACGTCGCGCTTGCCCTTGGGGCCGCTCAGCCGCGCGACGATGCCGGCGACCGCCGGGTATGCCCCCGCTGGCAAGGCGGCGGCCTCCTCCTCCTCGGTGGGCAGGCGCACGACGAGGTCTTGCAGGCGCGCGATCTCGTCGCCCAGCGTATCGCGAATCGGCTTATCCAGCAGCTCGGTGAGCGACGGCATCGGCGCCCTCCTCTCTCTCCTCGTGTGCGCTCAAGACAAGAACGGAATGCCGATCGCCGGCAGCACGATAGAGGCGATCAGCACCGTCGAGAGTGTCGTGAGTACCACCGTTGTGCCCCAGGCGATTGCGTTCTGCAGCGGCCCATTGACGTATTTGCCCATGATACGTGGGTCATTGATCAGCCGCAGAATGAAGACCAATTCAATGGGCAGCAGCACGCCGTTGATCACCTGCACGATGATCAGCAGTTGGATCAGCGGCAGCCCCGGGATCAACGCCACGATCGCGCCGAACGCCAGCATGCCGGTGAAGATGCCGTTGAAGACCGGCGCCTCGGCGAAGTTGTGCGAGACACCGCGCTCGAAGCCGAACGACTCGCTGATAGCATAGGCCGTCGCCAGCGGCAGCACCGCTGCCGCCAGCAGCGAAGCGCCCACCAGACCAACGGCGAAGAGCACCTCGGCGAAATTGCCGGCGAAAGGCGCCAGCGCCAGCGCGGCCTGCTTGGCATCGTTGATCTGCACGCCCGCGCCGTTGCTGTGGACGAAGACCGTCGCGGCGGTGGCGATGATGATGAAGGCCGAAATCAAATCGCCGAAGATCGCGCCGATATACACGTCGGCCTTCTCCAGGCCGTAGTGCGCCATATCCACGCCCTTCTCAGCCACCGCCGACTGCACGTAGAGCTGCATGTACGGCGTGATGGTCGTGCCCACAGTGCCCACGAAGAGCAGCAGGTAGGTCGAGAGATGCTGCCGCGGGAACGTCGGGATCACCGTGCCGTGCAGCACCGCTCCCCAATTGGGCTGGGCGAGGATCGCGGCGATGGGATAAGCGAAGAAGGCGAAGGTCATCACCAGGAAGACCCGCTCGACCTTGCCGTAGGTGCCGCGCGTGACCAGCAGCCAGATGCCCACCGCGGCGATCGGCACGGTGATGTACTTGGGGATGCCAAACAGCTCAGAGGCGGCGGCGATGCCGGCGAACTCGGAGATGGTGATCAGCGTGTTGGCGACGAAGAGCGTGAGCATGGCGAATGTGGCGCCGCGCACGCCGAAGCGCTCGCGGATCAGGTCCGAGAGCCCCTTGCCGGTGGCAGCGCCCATGCGCGCGCACATCTCCTGCACAATGCCCATGCTGATCGTGATGAGCACCAGCATCCAGAGCAGCGTGTAGCCATACTGTGCGCCGACGGAGGCGTAGGTGACGATGCCACCAGCGTCGTTGCCGGCGTTGGCGGCGATCAGGCCGGGGCCAAGGAAGCCGAGAAAGGCGAGTGGGCGCGCGATGCGGGTCTTGCGCCAGCGGCGAAATTGGCGCACGCGGCGCACGGGGCGATCCAGCGCGGGCGTGACCGCGCCAACGACGGCATCACGGACCGCGTAGAGACCACGAGCCATGCCGTGCGCGGGGGTGACGATGTTCTGCTCCATGGGCAGCTCCCCTTCCATAGAAGGCTGGGCGCCGGCGCGGGAGGCGCTGGCCCAGCGGGAGTGCTCTTCTGGAGCGCAGAAGGGACTACTCAGGCAGGAGCGGCTTCTCCGCGGCCGTCGCGTGTGACGTGCCGAACGTTGGAACTGGTACTCGGACCAGCGTCCATACGTCCTCCTCTCTGTGCCGCCCGCGCGCCCTGCCTGAGGCGCCA
>DASVAA010000045.1:0-14591 GCA_036376595.1 Ktedonobacterales bacterium
GTACCTGAAGACCGGCGGCCGCGTGCCAGTAAACCTGAAGTTCCTCCTCGATGGCGAAGAGGACATGATGGGCTTTGGGCTGGATAACGACGGATTCCACGGCGGCATTGAGCGATGGGGTATCGAGATGTTCCACCGCGGCGTTGAGACCGCTATTGTATACCTCGAGGACCTTGCCCGGCTGCCGCAAGGCATTGGCGCCGCTGCCGCGGCCAGGGCGTAAGCGAGGGAGAACAATGGCCCATGTCTACGTCAACCGTTCCAGCCACGAGTAGCGACGTCTCTTCAGCAGTGCTACGCGAGCTTGAGGAGCGACTCGTGCGTTACGCCCGCATGGACACCCAAAGTGATGAAGCATCTACCACCACGCCCAGCACGCCCAAGCAATACGATCTGCTGCGGCTGCTCGTGGACGAGCTGCGCGCGATGGGTGCGCAGGATGTGACGCTGACCGACTATGGCGCGGTCTTAGCCACGATTCCGGCCACTGCGCCAACGCAGGCGCCCACGATCGCCTTTCTGGCCCATGTGGATACCGCGCCCGCATTCAGTGGCACCGGCGTCAAGCCCATCGTCCACCGGCGCTACGGCGGCGGCGACATCGTCCTGCCCGAGGACCCTGCTGCTGTGTTGTCGCCCCAGCAGTTTCCCTACTTGGCCCAGAAGATTGGCGACGACATCATCACGGCCAGTGGGACCACCCTTTTGGGTGCCGACGACAAAGCGGGTGTTGCCATCGTCATGACAATGACTCACCACCTGCTCCAAAACCCGCGGATCGCCCACGGAACCATCCGCGTCGCCTTCACGCCGGATGAGGAGATCGGCCGCGGGGTGCATGCCAATCTTCCGCGCGACTTGAAAGCCGACGTCGCCTATACGCTGGACGGCGCCGAGCTGGGCGAGATCGTCTTTGAGACGTTCTCCGCCGACAAGGCCATCGTGAGTATCCAAGGCGTCTCGGCTCATCCGGGCCAGGCCAAGGATATCCTGGTCAACGCCCTGCATCTGGCGGCCAAGATTGTGGAGACGCTGCCCCAGGTCACGCTGACCCCTGAGACCACGGAAGACCGCCAGGGGTTCATCCACCTCTATCAGATGAGTGGCTCGGCTGCGGAGGCCGATCTCCACTTTATCCTGCGCGACTTTGAGCCGGATGGCCTGCGTGCCCACGGCGAGCTGCTCCAGCAGGTCTGTGCCGCCGTGCAAGCCACCGAGCCGCGCGCCCATATCACCTGCGACGTCACACCGCAGTACCGCAACATGCGCTACTGGCTCGAAAACGACATGAGACCAGTCGATCTGGCGCTTGAGGCGTGCCGCCAGGTCGGCATTGAGCCGCACTCGACACCGACCCGCGGCGGCACCGATGGCTCACGCCTGACGGAGCTGGGCGTGCCGACGCCCAATCTCTTCACCGGCATGCAGAACATCCATGGGCCGCTCGAATGGATCAGCGTCCAGGATATGGCCCGCGCCACTGAGATGTGCAGCAGACTGGCGCAGCTCTGGGGCAGTGAGCACGAGGCGGCACCGGGAGTCTCGCACAACGGCAAGCGGAAGAGCAAGCGCAAGTCGAAGGCTGGCGCGGAGCATCCTGGCGATTTGGCGGGCTGATCCGCAGTTCACGAATTAAGAAAGGGGGGCGCGTCAGCGATCAGCCGGTGGGCAGCCAGGTCCAGGGTGGCGATCCAGCGGAACACGCGCCGGATGGGCGCAGCGAAGGAGCGCACCGATGGGCGGCATGACGACCGACGCCACTGGCGCGGCGAGTCTCCCTGGCCCATACACAGCTAAAGGAGGAGCGGTCCGATGACGCCTTTGAGCGTAGACCAAACGGGCGCGCAGTGCGAAGGATCGACGCCCATCTCGACGGGGCACCTGCCGGCGGCCCAGCAAGTCCAGCGGCTGGTGCGGGCCGCCTACGAGCGATTCAAGTCCGACGAGACGGGCCGTAACGCGGATCACTATCCTGCGCTGGCGACGGTGCCCAGCCAGCTCTTCGGCGTCTCGACGCCGCTGGCAACAGCGTCAAGGGTCAGCGCGCGACCGAGTTCTTAGCCACGCGCCTGGGGCTGAACCTGTTTGCCTCTCAACCTGCCGAGCGTGCCTGAGAAGGATCCGCCATGAACGACGACATGCCCAAGCCCGACAGGGGCGCGCCGGTACCTTCCGGCCAGCCGCCACAGCAACCGGCAGGGCAGCCACGGAGGGACACCGCGGGGAGGTCACAGCGTCTCTCCTGGGGGAATCACTTCGCGCGTGGTGTGCTTGTCGTGCTGGCATTGGTCGGGATCTTCTTCTCGATCCTCCCCTGGGGGCGGACAGGACTGCGCACCCTCATGCTGGTGCCCGGGGTGGTGGTCGCGCGCCCGCTGGCGCCGGTGGTCGCCAGCGGCGAGCCGATCCGCCACGTCTCGTTGACGATCGCTTCGCAAGGAGGGCCAGTCTATCTGGACGTCTGGGAGCCAACACCGGCTCCCCCACTCATCCCGGGCGCGCGCATGGGCATACTCATTATTCCGGGCGTGGGCGATAACCGTGCCGTACCGCAGCTCGTCAACCTGACCGAATCGCTGGCGCGCACGGGGCTGGTCGTGATGACGATGACCACGGACGCGCTGATCAAGTTTGTGCTCTCGCCCGCCGACGGCGATGCCACCGTGGAGGCCTTCAAGACGCTGCTCCATTGGCCCGGCGTCGGCTCAACACGCGTTGGCATCTTCGGCCTCAGTGCCGGCAACGGTCCGGCGAGTCTGGCCGCCGCCGATCCCCGTATTCGGCATCAGGTCGCGTTTCTCACCTTCTTCGGCGGCTTCTTCAACGGCCGTGATCTGCTGGCCGACATCGGACGCCGCGCTCTGATCGTCAATGGCCAACGAGAGGCATGGCAGCCGAATCAAGTGCCGCTGTATGTGCTGGCCAGCACCATCGCGGGGACGCTCCCGGAGAGCGAGGGCAGAGAGCTTATGGCAGCGTTCGACAGGGACCACCCCACGCCGCTCACCAGCGCCCAGGTGGCGCAGCTCTCACCGCCTGCCGCCGCAGTGTATCACCTCCTCGCCGGCGACCAGCGCGATCAGGTGGAGCGCAATCTCGACGCCCTCTCGCCGGCGATGCGGCAGCTCCTTCAGCAGCTCTCGCCCAGTACGGTGGCGAGCCAGATCAGCGCGCCGGTTTATCTGCTACACGACCGCTTCGATGGGCATGTGCCTTTCACGGAATCGGTCAACTTCGCCGCCGTGCTGGCGCGTCTGCATCGTCCCTACGACCTGGTCGAATTCAGCATCTTCCAGCACACCCAAGTGAGCGGCTCGCTCGACATCGGATCGCTCCTCAGAGACAGTCCCCGGCTCTACGGTGCCATCCAGGCGGCGCTGCTCCACTCGACGTGAAACGAGGAGCCTATGCTGACGCTTTCGCTCTTGTGGATTCTCCTCGGCGTTGCCCTGGGCGCGCTGGCCAATGGCGCGCGGTGGGGACTGCGCGCGCGCCGCTTTACGGGGTGGCAGGCGACGCTCGGCACCCTGGGCATCGGCGCCACGGGCGCGTTGCTCGTCGGCTGGCTGGGCGTCTTCGTCTTCGGCCGGCCATTCGGGACCCCAGCGGCGCTGTGGGGCGGGATCCTTGCGGCCGTGCTGTTGCCGTGGCTGCTGGCTCTCGGTCGCAACAAGCGATCCAAACCGCTCACCGACGTGGAGTAGTCGTTTTCAGTTAGACCCCTGGGTGGCAGGCCTTGTTCATCTGAGTACCCGAAGAGGGAGACAGCCGCGATGCAGACCGCGCGGGAGTTGTTACAGATGGTGTCGGCGCGCTCTTGCGCTACCAGCCCGCGCAGGTCAGGAGGTCAGCCCCCGCACGCCTTTGAAGAGAAAGATGATGCCCAGGACCAGGAAGAGCGCCGTCATGACCACGCGGTTGTGCTGGTTGAGCCACCCCATCAGCGCTGAAAGCTGCACGCGCGCGCGCTTGGCATTGGCGACATACAGCGCAACGAGAATAATCTGGAACAGGAGCGTAAGCGTAATCAGCACCAGCAGCGCAATGGTTCCTTGGGTCGGCGTTACCCCCGTCTCGTCGATGAGGGCGACACCACTGAGAAAGATCAGCAAATAGCGTATGGAGAAGGCGAGGATAACCCCAAACAGAAATGCCTGCCCAGTAGAGATCGAGGTGATGCGCCGCATCCATCTCGATGGTGGAGCATCAGGATTCGGCGCAATGAAGAAGCTCCTTGCGGCAAGGATCAGAAGAAAGACGCCAGCCAGGACCAGGATCGCGTCGATGATGATCGTACCATTACTGAGATCGCTGAGGATCTGACCAAAGAACACGAGCGTGAGGACGCCAACAACAAGGTAGACACTCGCCACTCCCCCGAGAAACGCTAGTGCGTTGCGCAGGGGGCGCGCTGAAGTAAGCAGCAGGATCGTGCTCATGATCCGGGTGGGTCCCAGGGCGAGAAGCAGCCCAATGGGAATGATTTGTCCTACCAGGCCGACCATCGTGTAACACCCACCTGATCGCTCACCCGCATGCGGTAGATGGTGCTTTTTCAGCTTCCAGACCTGATGCTGCCCGCCCGCCTCACGCCAACCGAACCGATCTAGATCCAGCCCTGGAGCATCTTGAGGAACTCGTCTTTCGAGTCTACGTGCCGTAGTCTTCTGCCCCTGGGTCCGAAGGTATTCTTGTGCATAAAGGATACGATAAACTGGTGACCCTCAATGCCCTCGTAGAACGCCACGCGTGTCTTGCCCAGATCGGCCACCGCCGATGGCTCGCGTTTGCGCGCGCCGCCCTCCGACCACTCGAGGTTGAAGCCGAATGCCTTGAAAACCTCAGGTGTTAGGAACTCTTCGAGCTTCTGCTGGAAGCGCGCCATACGTGTCTCGTCATCGCCGGCGTCTCGGCCATTTGCCTCTGTCACCAGCCGGCGAATCGCAACCATGTCAGCCATCGTATCGCTCCTTCAAACCGCCTGCTGTTGGGCCAGGTACTCGTGGATGTACGCGCCAACGCGTGTGGACCTGTGTTATTCACCGTGAACAACAACGGTCCAATCTGGAGGTATATCTCCCGCTCGTTGTGCGGCATCAGAGCCACCGTGTCGCTGCGGTTGACGTTGAACATTGCCTGGATGACCGCGACTGCTGTCCGCACAGGTCATGCCGCCGCTGTTGAGCGCGCTGGCGCGGCAGCCCGAACGTCAGCAGCGAGCAGCGACACCACGAGGGCCTACCGAGCCGGTGTCGCAGCCACAGCGCACGCCGTACTGTGCGGTATGCTATGTCCATCCGCATCTGTCAGCACGCATCTCACGAGGAGTACCCCATGCCGCGCGTGAAAACCGCCGACGACCTCAAGACCGCGATCACCGCCCACACGAAGGACCTCGTCGCCCGCCGCCGCCACTTCCACCAGCGGCCTGAGCTCTCGTTCGAGGAGCGCGAGACGGCCGCGGAGATCGCCGCGCACCTGCGTGACCTGGGCTTCGAGGTTGAGGAGGGCGTGGGCGGCGGCTACGGCGTCGTCGGGCTGCTGCGGGGAACCGCCGAGGGCGCCGAGCACGGCAAGACGCTGGCGGTGCGGGCCGATATTGACGCGCTGCCGATCACGGAGCTGGGCGAGAAGGAATATGCCTCACAGCGCCCCGGCGTGATGCACGCCTGCGGCCACGACGGCCACATCGCCATCGGCATGACACTCGCCGAGCTGCTGGCCGCGCGGCGCGACCAGCTGCGCGGCACGGTCAAGTTCATCTTCCAGCCGGCGGAGGAGCGCGCGGCGGGCGCCGAGCCGATGGTCAACGCTGGCGTCATGCGCGGGGTGGATGCGGTGATCGGCCTGCACCTGTGGAGTCCGATGGAGGCCGGCGACGTGGCGATGCAGCCGGGCGTCTTCTGGGCCAGCGCCGATGAGCTGTTCCTGACGGTCCATGGGCGCGGCGGCCACGGCGGCATGCCGCACCTCAACGTAGACCCCGTGGTGGTGACGGCCCAGATCATCACCGCGCTGCAAACGCTGGTGAGTCGCGAGATCAACCCACTGCATGGCGCCGTCATCACCTTCGGCGCGATCCACGGCGGAGCGGCGAGCAACATCGTGGCCGACGAGGTGAAGCTTGCGGGCACGCTGCGCACCTACGATCCCGCCGACCGCGACTTCCTGCTGCGGCGCATCGGCGAGGTGGCGCGCGGCATCGCCGAGGGCATGCGCGCCGAGGCGGTCTTCGAGCCGGGAATGAGCTGCCCGCCGATCGTCAACGATCCCGAGATCACCGCCCTGATGCAGCGCGCGGCGGAGGCGGCGCTCGGCGAGGAGCATGTGCTGGGCGGCGACCAGCGCCTGCCAGTAAGCGACGACATGGCGCGCTTCCTCCAGTAGGCGCCGGGCTGCAACGCGGTGGTCGGCGCGGGCAACGTGGCGCGCGGCATCACCCCGCCGCACCACAACGCGCGCTTCGACCTCGACGAGGCCTGCCTGCCAATCGGGCTGGAGATCCTCGCCCGCGCCGCGCTGGAGTATCTGGCATAGTTCATCTTCGCGAAGGGAGTGGCGTCACATGGCGGTACGCTTTGGCATCTTCGTCCCCCAGGGCTGGCGGATGGACCTGCAAGAGATCGCCGAACCGGTCGAGCAATACGAGGCGATGACGCGCGTCGCCAAAGCCGTTGACGCGCTGCCGGCCTACGATTCGATCTGGGTCTACGATCACTTCCATCCGATCCCCACCCCCGTGCCGGCGACCGTCTTCGAGTGCTGGACCATCACCGCCGCCCTCGCGCGCGATACCCAGCGCGTCCACGTCGGCCAGATGGTCACCTGCAATGGCTATCGCAATCCCGCGCTGCTGGCCAAAATGGCCTCCACCGTGGACGTGCTCAGCCACGGCCGGCTCTACTGCGGCCTCGGCGCCGGCTGGTACGAGGACGAGTGGCGCGCCTACGGCTACGGCTTCCCGCCGGCACGCGAGCGGCTGGGCGCGCTGCGCGAGGCGTGCCAGGTCGTCACGAAGATGTGGACCGAGGATCGCCCGGTCTTTCACGGCGAGCACTACACCATCGAGGGGCCGATCAACGAGCCGAAGGGCGTGCGCAAGCCGCATCCGAGCCTGTGGATCGGCGGCGGCGGCGAGAAGGTGACGCTGCGCCTGGTGGCCGAGTACGCCGACGCCTGCAACGTGGGCGGGGGCGATCCGGAGACGCTGCGCCACAAGCTCGACGTGCTGCGCGCGCACTGCGAGGCAGTCGGCCGCCCCTACGACGCGATCATCCACTCCACCAGCCTCGAAGACCTCGTGCTGCTGCGCCCTGGCGAGACGCCCGATGCGGGCATCGAGCGCGCCCACAGCGCCACCGGCGTCAGTTTCGCCGGCACGTCTGAGCAGCTCGCCGAGCGCATCCAGGCGCTGGTCGAGGCGGGCGCCGATTACATCATCGTCTCATTCCCGCGCCTCGCCTACGACCACGAGCCGCTGTATCGCTTCGCCGACGAGGTGATCCCGCTGTTCGCGGACTCCAGCTCCTGATAACTTCCGTTCCAATCCGAATTCTCGCCCACCCGGCCGACTGCGGCTGATCCGCCAGACCTGGGCCCGCGCCGCTTTGCGACAAAGCTGCGACGAGATGGTGATCGGCCTGCGACACTCTCGCGCTATGCTGGCTTGCGATGAACCACAGGCGACCGCGCCAGCGAACGGACGCCCAGGCGGCCGCGCGGAGATCGGGGGAACGGCCATGACACAGCGTCAGGTGTTGTACGTCGGGATCGGCTCGTGCGTGGCGTTCACCGCCGGCAGCGCGATCCTGCTGGCCGCCATCGCGGCGCATCTCAACCTCAGCAGCCTGGTGTTTGGGGTGATGTGCGTGCTCTTCGCACTCAGCGCCGTGGCGGGCTTCTTCGCCTGGCTCGGCGGCATGATGCACGCCGCGCACATCGGCCGCTGGGACTGGCTGCTGGCGGTCCTGATGCTGCTGGCGCCCGGCGCCGTGCTCTACGCCGCGCTGCGCCCGGCGGCGCTCGCCAGCGTGCCGGCGAACGCACAGTTCTAGCAGAGGCGCGAGCCTGGACCTATCAGCAGGAAGCACAACCCTTACCAGGAGTGGTTGGATGTTGTCACCTGCTGCGATCGGGATTAGCCGCGACCCTTCAGACTGCCAGCCAACATCCCATGACAACTCTCGCCATGTGGGTCTCACCCCGCCGCAGCGCCCCACAGCCCCGCTGCCGCTGCGCTGACCGTCGCCTGCCCCGCGCCACAGACGCCGCAGCGCGCGAATCCCGCCGCCAATGCCTCATCGGTCTTGTGGAAGAAGCGCGCCGGCCGATCCAGGTGACGCCGCGCGACCGCACAATCCGGGTCGCACGCCGTGCGCGTCGGCCGCACGCCGAGCACGAGCTTCCCGCCGCGGCGCTCAGTCACGCGCGCAATCCACGCCTCGTAGTCGTCGGGGCCGCCGGGGATCGCATCCTCCATCCGCAGCAGCAGGCGCTTGAGTGGCAGCCCGGGGCCGTACCCCGTGAGCCGCCCATCGCTGCCGACGATGCGATGGCAGGGCACGAACGGCGCGACCGGATTCGCCCCATTGGCCGCACCCACCGCCCGCGGCGCCTCCGGCTGCCCCACGACGCGCGCGATCTCGCCGTAGGCGCGCGTCTCGCCATACGGCACCGCCGTCACCGCCGCCCACACCTCGGCGAAGAACGCCGGTCCTTGGGGGTCGAGCGCCACGGTGAACTCGCGTCGCGTGCCGGCAAAGAACTCGCCCAGCTCAGCCAGCGCCTGCCGCAGATGCCGCTCGGCGCTACCCTCGCCCGCGCCGCCCTGCTGGATCGCGATCTCGACGCGTGAGCCGTCCCACGGCCGCGGTCCAATCGCCGCCACCGCCGCCTCGTCGCTGCCGCGCCATCCCGGCAGCCACACGCCGCGCACCCCGGCTGCCGACGCCGCCACGCGTGTCGCCCCCGCCCACGTCGTCACCGTCCCGCGCGCCATTGCATCGCCATGATCCGTACCCATATCGTGCCCCCTTCGCAAACCTCAGGTATCTGTGTATTCAACACTATCTCGTCTCGCCATCCCTACTCGTGACAGCCGAGCGGAATAGCGCGATAGTCTGGATAACGGTCAACCAGGGCGTGCATGCGCTCGCGGACGGCCACGCGCTCGGCTGCCGTCAGATCTCTGTCCCATATCACTTCCCCCGTGTCGTGCCATTGACCGTCCGGCGTGACGACCGCGGACGCCAGCAGGTCGCGCGGCATATCCCTGACGGGCCAGCCATGTTCCGCCATAGGGTGCAGCGTCCAGTAATCGTACTTGCCGGCGGGATTAAGGTTGGTGAAGTAGTAGAGCCCCTTTTCGTCTACCTCACAGCTCACGCCCAGGTCTTTGCGGACCTTCGCGGCGATCTTGGGCAGGTTCGTTGCCCGGACGCAGTAGCGGGTGGCCAGGTTCTGGATCGCATGAGCCGTGTAGTACTCCTTGCGCATCGGACCCTCGATGTTGAGGTCATAGGGTTCGATGAGCTGATCGATCGCCGCGTAGAGGGCGCCACCCTCTAGCGAGACCGTCGGGGGAAGCAGGACGATGGTGAAGAAATGCATGTCACCCTCCATTGCTCGCCCACTGACTTCGTCTGGTGTCGTGTGTCATGCACGATTGGGTGAGGCTGTTACAGGTCACAGCATCGCTGCTGGCTTTGGGATTAGCCGCGGCGCTTCAGGCCGCGAGCCAACACCCACAACAATGCTCGCCCATCCAAATCAAACCGCGCGCCTTCACCCCGCATCTTGGCATGGCATAGCCACACGAGATATACAACACCTATCCATATCCAGGAGTTGCGACCGGAATAGGAGCACGTCGCGCCGAACTGCGCCCATGCGGGCGACACGCCCTATTCGCAGACAGGGGGACAAGATGAAGCCGCGCATCCATGTGATCACGCTGGCGGTCAGCGACCTCGACCGCGCGCTCGCGTTCTACCGCGCCCTCGGGCTGGAATCGCCTGGTGTGATCGGCACCGAGTTCGCCGGCGACGAGACCAATCCAGCGGGGGCCACCGTGGTGTTTGAGCTGCACGGCGGGCTTCTTCTGGGCTTGTACCCGCGCGCCGAGCTGGCAAAGGACGCGAATATCCCGCTCGGACCACCGCAGTCCAGTGAGTTCAGCATCGGCCACGCCGTTGCCAGCAAGGCAGATGTAGATTCCTTGCTCGCCCAGGCCGAAGCAGCCGGCGCGACGCTCACCGATCAGCCCCACGACCGCCCCTGGGGCATCTACTCCGGCTACTTCCGCGACCTCGATGGGCATCTGTGGGAGATCATCTGGAACCCAGACCTCGAAGACATCTAGAGCAAACCGCAGAAGGGTGGTGCAGGCAGCCGGTGAGCAAGTTCGGTACGGCGTGGTCGCTACCGCAGCTCGCCTGCTCAATCTTTCGCAAATTTGCTCTAATCGGCAGCCGCGCGTCCCAAGGCTGAGCGGCAACACACGGAATAGGGGAGCGATACATCGCTCGCTCCCCTGCGATGACACTCGTAGTAGGGCAGTTGCCGCTAGACCTACACCTCGACCACGATCGGCAGGATCATCGGCCGCCGCTTGAGCCGGTCGTAGAAGAACTGGCCCAGGGTGTCGCGAATCTTGTTCTTGAGGAAGCCCCAATCCGTCGCTCGGTGATGCTTCGCCGCCTCGTGGAAGACGTACTGGACCCGCTGCTTGGCGGCGTCGATCAGCGCCTCCGACTCGCGCTCGTAGACGAAGCCGCGCGAGATGAGGTCGGGCGGCCCCATCGGCTCGCCGGTCTCGGCGTCGATTGTCAGCACGACCACCAGCACCCCATCCGCCGAGAGCACCTGCCGGTCGCGCAGCACCACCTGCCCCACGTCGCCCACGCCCAGCCCATCCACGAAGACGTTGCCGTTGGGCACGTGGCCGACGATCGCGATCCCGCCCTCGTCGGAGGCCTCGATGATGTCGCCGTCCTGCGCCACCACCACGTTCTCCGGCGCCACCCCCATGCTGATCGCCAGCTCCTTGTGCTGCGCCAGCATGCGGAACTCCCCATGCACCGGCACCACGTACTTGGGCCGCAGCAGCGCCAGCATCAGCTTCAGCTCCTCGCGGCTGCCATGCCCCGAGACATGCACCTGCGCCCGCCCCTGGTAGAAGACCTCGGCCCCCTGGCGCATCAGGTTGTCAATATTGCGCGAGACGGCGCGCTCGTTGCCGACGATCGGCGTCGAGCTGAGGATCACCGTGTCGCCAGGCTGGATCGAGACCCAGCGGTTGTCGCCGTTGGCGATGCGCGTCAGCGCCGAGGTCGGCTCGCCCTGGCTGCCGGTGCAGAGAATCACTAGCTCGCGCGCCGGGACGTGATCGATATCCTCGATGGGCACCTGCGTGCCGGCGGGGATGTGCAGATAGCCCATCTCGATCGCCATCTGCACGTTGTTGATCATCGAGCGGCCCAGCAGCGCCACCTTGCGATGGTGCCGCACCGCCTCGTCAATCACCATCTGCGCCCGCGAAATCAGCGAGGCGAAGGTGGCGATGATGATGCGCCCCTTGGCCTCGGCGAAGATGCGGTTGAACGTGTCCTGGATCACCCGCTCGGAGGGCGTATAGCCCGGACTCTCGACGCGCGTGGAGTCACCACACAGCACCAGCACGCCCTCGTCACCCAGCCGCGCGAAGGCGCCCAGCTCCGCCCGGCGCTCGTCCACCGGCGTGTAATCGAATTTGTAGTCGCCGGTATGGACGATCACCCCCGCCGGTGTGGTGACGGCCAGCGCCATCGCGTCGGGGATGCTGTGGTTGACGCGCACGAACCGCACCTGGAACGGTCCCGCGTCCACCGTGCCCTCCGGCTGGACGCTGTGCAATTGCGCCAGCTCGTGCTGGCGGTGCTCGTGCAGCTTGACGGTGATCAGCCCGTGCGTCAGCGGCGAAGCGTAGACCGGGGGATAGTTGAGCTGCGGCAGCACGTAGGGCAGCCCGCCGATGTGGTCTTCGTGGCCGTGCGTGATGAAGACGCCGCGGATGCGGTCGAGCTTGTCGAGCAGGTAGCTCGCGTCGGGGATCACGAGATCCACGCCGAGCATCTCGTCGTCGGGGAACATCAGCCCCGCGTCCACGACGATGATCTCGCCGCCGTACTCGATCGCCATCATGTTCTTGCCGATCTCGCCCAAGCCCCCTAGCGGCACCAGGCGCACCGGCTGTGCCGAAGATGCGCGCCCCTGTCCCTGGTTGTGCCGCCCACCCTGCTGCTGGCGTGCGGGGCGATCGGGATGTTGCTGTTGTTGCGTGCTCAAGCCAACCAAACCTTCCTTGCCGCGGAGCCGATCTCGGCCCACTTCGGCAGCACATACTCTCTATGTGACGCGCGACCCACGCGCCGGTTGCGAAATCAATAGTCACGCGGCGGGCGTCAACCGCAGGGCTAAATCGCCCCTACGAATCCCTCAGGCACCCCCTCGAACCACTGACATATGGCTTAGGGGCGGGAACCTGCCTCCCTCTCCGCGCCCTCCGCGAAACTCCGCGCCCTCCGCGTTCTCCGTAACACCCCCTCGCCCCGTGAGTCGAGAGGGGGCCGGGGGGTGAGGACCCTCCTGGCGGGCACGCACAGGATATGCCAGTAGAGGCTCGCCCGCCCACTGCCCCACGCTCACCATGCGCATATTGTACCCCGTCCGCCTGCCTGATGGATGTGCCGTAGGCCGCAGGTCCGCTATCGCCACGGTACGTACGTATTGCGAGGCGCCGGCAGCCCAGGTAAGATACAACAGGTTGTGACGTGCCGCGCATCGTACGCGGCATGGCCCCACGACGAGCGCCATGCCCGCGGGACGTGAGGGAAATCGTGACGGATGTGAGTACAGAGCCCATGCAGCTACCGGCGACCGAGTTCGCCGCGGTCCAGAAGTTTCGCTTCGACGCCGACGTCGAGGCCAGCGACGGCGTCGCCGGCAAGCTCCCGTGGGTCATCGCCGATCCCGCCAAGCGTACGCTGACCTTCGCCGGCGTCAAGCCGGGCATCTTCAGCCCCGCCTTCGACGTGCCGATCCACCTGATCGCCGCCGCCGATGATAATCGCGTGACCGTCAGCATCCCGCTCGATGAGATCAAGAAGTTCGGCACACGGCCGACCGGCGCGCAGCTCGACCGCTCGACGCGCGTCGTCACAGCCAGCGGCAAGTCACTCGGCAAGCTGATGCAGCTCACTATCAACCAACAGACCGGCGAGCTGCGGCACCTGGTGGTGGACCGCCCGCTGCACGGCGAGGCGCTGGTCAACGCCGGCCTGATCACCGCCATCACCGCCAAGCAGATCACCGCCGACCTGGGCACGCTCCAGCCCAGCCAGCTCACACCCTACCGCCCCGATGCCGCGCTGCGCGACGAGATCTATTCGCGCATCTACGACTACTCCCGCATGCGCCCCGATCTGCCCGGCATCGAGATCCACGCGATCGACGGCGTGGTCTGGCTCAAGGGCTGGGTCTCCAGCGACGTCAATCGGCGCATCATCCAGAATCTGCTCGAAAGCATCCCCAGCATGGCCGAGCTGCACAACGAGCTGGTGGCCGATAACCAGCTCGCCGCCGCCGTCTCGCTCGCCCTGGGCCACGACCCACGTACCGCGGCGCAGCGCATTGGCGTCTATCCCAAGCTCGGCGAGGTCCACCTGCGCGGGATCGTGCAGTCGCCACAGGTCAGCGCTGCGGCCACCGACATCGCCCGCACCGTCCCCAGCGTCAGATCCGTGTTCAACGAGCTGCGCATCAACCCCCACTTCACCAACATCCCTGACCTCGCCTCGGTCACCAACGCCGAAGACCTGATCCCCGGCGGCGGCTGATTGGCACTCGCGCTATGATCCTTCCAGGCGCCGTTCGCTTGCGCGCGACTCTGCGTTACTCGTCGTCGCCCATCGGCAGGCGCCAGACCACCAGACCTAGCGCGGCGACGATCAGCAGCGTGACGAGCGTGGCACGTAGCGATTGCGGCGGCACCAGCACCACGAAAAGCAGCGCAGGCGGGATCAGCGCACGCAGCGCGAGGCGCGGCCAGCGGCCGTGGCGACGCATAGCCACCCGCGTCCATGCGTCGGCGGGAGGGGTACGACGTGGCGGTGCGGTCCGCTCAGTTGGCGGCGCGGACACCACAGGCAGCGCGAGCGTTCGCCGCGAGAGCGGAGTTGGGAGCGGGGCCGACGTCGGGGCCGGGGCTGGGCCGCCCTCAGCGGATGGCGGGAGCCGGCGACTCGGTCCTGAGAGCATGCGGCACCTCCTGGATGTCGGGGCGATTCCTTGCCCTCCGGCGCGCGGCGGCGAACCACCACGCGCAGGTGAGCGAGAGCAGTGCAATCCCCGTGCCTGCCGCGATGTCGAGCAGGAAGTGATTGCCGGTAGCGAGCACGGTCAGCGTCATCAGGAGCGGCAGTGCCGCGCCGGCCAGCCTCAGCCACCACGAGCGGCTGCAGAGCACCAGCGCCAGGCCGGCCAGCAGCGCCCAGCCGACGTGCAGGCTGGGCATGGCGGCGTAGGGGTTGTAGAGCAGGCCGATCGCCGAGCCA
>DASVAA010000046.1:0-2592 GCA_036376595.1 Ktedonobacterales bacterium
AGCGTCCCTGCCGGCGCACTCGCCTGGATGCTCACGACACTGGCGGGATTGGGTATCTCGCCCGAGCACCCGCTCGCGTCGAGGACAGTGGAGCAGCTCACGGTCCAGCAGCGCGCGGACGGCAGTTGGGCCAGCGAGGACGGGCCTGAGCGCGATCCGTATGTGACAGTCGAGGCGTTGCGCGGGTTGATCATGTGGGCCGCGATCTAGCCGCTCCAGAGGATTACGGAGTCGTCCGTGCCAATCAGTCCGGCACAGAAGTCCTGCCACTTCCATTTGCGCGCCGCCTGCCAAGAACCGCGGCGGCGGGAGGTACACTATGAGCAGCAGCACATCCGATCCCTTGTTCGCCGGCACGCTTGAGGGTTGGCACAACTACAACGGCCTACTCTCCACAGCCATCGCGCCGCTGACCGATGAGCAGCTCGACCTGCGGCCGGCGCCGCATCTGCGCTCGGTCCGCGAGCTGGCGATGCACATCGTCGGCACCCGCGCCGGCTGGTTTTACCGCATGTTCCATGAGGGTGGCGACGAGATCGAGGCGCTCGCCAACTGGGGACGCGACGACCAGCCACGCAGCGCGAACGAGATCGTGGCCGGCCTCGACACCACCTGGCGGCTGGTGTCCGAATCCATCGCCCGCTGGACGCCTGAGGAGCGCGCCACCAGCGTGACGGCCACGCGCTACGGGCAGACGCATACGCTGACCCGCGCCTGGGTGGTGTGGCATGTGCTGGAGCACGACCTGCATCACGGCGGCGAGCTGGGCTACACGCTGGGCATGCACGGCGTGGCTGCGCCGGAGATCTGACCGCCATCGCGCCGCGTTACACGACGGGCGACGATAGGGGACAGGCGCACCGGGCACGACGGGCGAGACATGTCTCGCCCCTACACCCGTCACGTATCCTGCCCCTTCTTCGCGTCCGTCGCGTCCTTCGCGCTCTTCGCGTTCCCCGTAACCTGCTCCCCCTCGCCTCGCGGGCAGAGGGGGTCGGGGGGTGAGGGATCTACTGCGTGGCGATGCCCGCTTTGCTGCCGCGCAGCACGAACTTCTGAATCTTGCCAGTGGCCGTCTTGGGCAGCTCGCTCACAAAGTGGAAGCCGCGCGGTACCTTGAAGTGCGCCAGGTTGTCGCGGCTGAACTGGCGCAGCTCGTCGTCGGTGACGGTGGCGCCGGGCTGGAGCACCACGAAGGCATGCGGCGACTCACCCCATTGCGGGTCTTGCAGCCCAACCACCGCGGCCTCCTGCACGGCCGGGTGACGCAGCAGCACGCCCTCGACCTCAATCGAGGAGATGTTCTCGCCGCCGCTGATGATCACGTCTTTGATGCGGTCGCGGATCTCGACATAGCCATCGGGATGCACCACCGCCGCGTCGCCGGAGTGGAACCAGCCGCCGGCGAACGCCTTCGCGGTGGCCTCGGGGTCGTTGTAGTAGCCCTTCATGATCACGTTGCCGCGCGCCACGATCTCGCCCAGCGTCTGGCCGTCGTGCGGCACCTCGTTGCCCTGGTCGTCCGCCACGATCAGCTCGCCCGAGGTGATCAGCTCGACACCCTGGCGCGCCTTGATCATCGCGCGCTCGGCGGCTGAGAGCTTCGCGTGCGCGGCGCGCGGCTCGCAGACCGTGATGAACGGCGCCGTCTCGGTCAAGCCGTAAACCTGGGTGATCTCCCAGCCTAGCTCGCCCTCCACGCGCTCGATGGTCGCCGCGGCTGGTGGGGCGCCGGCGGTCAGCACCTGCAGCCCCGGCTTGGCGGTCTTGCGCAGCTCCTCGGGGCTGTTGGCGATGCCGATCAGCACCGTCGGCGCGGCGCAGAGCATCGTCACTCCCTCTTCGTTCTGCTGCTTGAAGACCTGCGCCGGCTCGACCTTGCGCAGGCAGATATGCTTGGCGCCCGCCGCCGTCACCGTCCAGACGAAGGTCCAGCCGTTGGCGTGGAACATCGGCAGCGTCCACAGGTACACGTCGGAGGGCGTCATGTGGACGTGGATCAGCGTGCCAACGGTGTTGATATAGGCGTTGCGGTGGGTGATCATCACGCCCTTGGGCCGCGAGGTGGTGCCGCTCGTGTAGTTGATGGTCATCAGGTCGTGTTCGGTGATCTCGGGACGCTCGAACTCGGCCGGCGCCTGGGCGAGCAATTGCTCGTAGCTGAGCCAGCCAGGGGCCTCACTCTCCAGCGCCACAAAGCGCTCGACGCCGGGTATGCGGTCGCGGATGCCATCCACCGCGGCAAGATAGTCTTCGTGGGCGCAGACGACTTTGGCACCACTGTGGCCGATGATGTAGGCGAAATCGTCGGGGGTGAGACGGTAGTTGATCGGCACGAGCACAGCGCCGATCTGCGGCACGGCGTAGAACGATTCGAGCTGGGCGTGGGTGTTGGGCGCGATGTAGGCCACGCGGTCCCCCTGCGCTACGCCCAGGCGCTGCAGCGCCGCCGACCAGCGGTCGCAGCGGTCGCCGAGCTGCTCGTAGGTCAGGCGCAGGTCGCCGTCCACGACGGCCTCGGCGTCGGGGTAGAGGCGCCGGCTGCGGCGCATGAAATCCAGCGGGGTCTGCGGCGTTTCCATGGTGCGATGC
>DASVAA010000047.1:0-5245 GCA_036376595.1 Ktedonobacterales bacterium
AACCCGCCCACGCCAACATCCTGCAGGAGCAGATAACCGCCGAAGCATATTGCCATAACGCCGCCGCACAGACCGAACACGATGCGCCACCTCCAGACGCGTGCCGCGCGCTGCGGCAGCGGGCCCGCCCGCTGCCGAGACACCGGTGCCCGCCAGAGCGTGTAGCCGATGGCGAGCAGACCCCCTCCGACTATCGCGGCATCGATGGCGAGGCCGAGCAGGTCACGCATGATATCCCCTTCGATGACGTGCCAGCACGTCTGCCCTGCCCTACCTTGCCTTGTCGGCGCCCAGCCTAGTCGGGAGCCGCCTCTTCCACCGGTCGGCGCAGCCGATCTCGTGGGGCGGCTGGTAAGGGCCGCGCGGTAGGGGCAGCGCCACGTCTAGTAGCCGAGTGCCTGCCGCTCACGGGCAAGCCCATTCAGCGTGATCTGGAGGATCGGGATGAGTCCCACCAAGCCGCCAGACGATGAGTACCTGCGGGCCAGCATCCGCGAATTCGGACGTCAGCTATACCTGTTGGCGCTGCATGTATCGCGCCGCGATACATCGGCATGCTAATAAGAATGTGCCTGGCATTTCAATACGCAAAAGTGCGTAATCGCGAGCGGGCGACGCCTGAGTGCCACGAAAGCTCATGCGCGCAGCATCGGGCGCCGAGTTCTTGAAGCAAGCGGGGACAAGCGGACCCGCTGGTGGTATACTGAGACCCATAAGGATGACCGAGCCTCCCGGCGCGGCGGCCTCCCACGAGGCCCGGCGCGCTCTAGCGAGATTGGCGGCAAAGTGGTATGGAACACGTCGAATTCGCGGAGCTTCCGCAGCTCGAAAACGCCCTCCTGATCGCGGCTTTCGGCGGCTGGAACGACGCGGCCGGCGCCGGGACGTGGGCCATCGAATTCCTCAGCAACCAATGGGAAACGGCTGAGTTCGCCGAGATGGACCCCGAGCCGTTCTACGACTTCTCCGAGACCCGCCCGCAGGTGCGCGTCTCCAACGGCGCCGTGCGCCGTGTCACCTGGCCCGAGATCACCTTCTCCTACGGCAAGGCCCCACGCACCGGCGCTAACCTCGCCCCCCGCGACGTCATCCTGCTGCACGCCGACGAGCCACAGCTCAAGTGGAAGACCTTCACCCGCGCCATCGTCGACGTCTGCAAGCGCTGCAACGTCACCGACATGGCCCTGCTCGGTGCGCTCGTCGGCGAGGTGCCGCACACCACCCCCGTCCAGATCTTCGGCACCTCCAGCGAGGTCGCGGTTCTGCGACGCATGGAGCGCCGCGGTGTGGGACGCGCCAACTACGAAGGACCCACTGGTATCCTGACTATCATCCACGACGCCGCCCGCCGCGCCGGCCTCACCGCCAGCAGCCTGTGGGGCACCGCGCCGCACTACGTCTCCGCCACGCCCAACCTCCCCGTCGCCGAGGCCCTGCTCGAAAAACTCGCCGCTGTCTATCGCCTCGACCTCAACCTGGGCGACCTCGACCAGGCAGCGCGGCGCTTCACCGCCCGTGTCTCGTCGCTCGTCGCCGCCGACCCCGAAGTCTCCGCCTACGTGCGCGAGCTGGAAGAGCGCGCCCCTGGCGAGAGCACGACATCAGGTATGCGGCTTGCGGGAGGGGGCACCAGCGTTCGCGGTGGACGTGCCAATGGCGAGCTGCCATCGGCCGAAGAAGCCATTCGCGATGCGGAAGATTGGCTACGCCAGTTCCGTGGCGAAGCCGGCGATGGCTCCTGACCGTTTCTAAGGAGGGTGCCCTGCCGCGCGCCACCGCGCTCGCGGCGGCGCTGCCACCATCCAAGGGATTGCCCGCGCACGCACATCCTTCCCCGGAGGCTTGTCACACCGCGTATCGCAGCTCGCATGCTGCGCACTGTTGGAGGCGTTTCTGGTGTCCACGCGAAGCATGGCCGCTCGCCGTCGCCGTGCGGCAGACCGGCGCAAGAAGCGCGATACTCCCACTCCGCGCCCCGCGAAGTTGATCCCCGGCCCCGCTGGGTTTCCCACCGTGGTGCCCGTGCCCGGCACCACGGCGCATGAGCCTGCGCGCGCGCGGGCCACCGTGCCCCCCCTCGACCGCACCGCGGCCGACGACCTGCGCCATACCCAGGAGCTGCGCCTGCCCCCGCTCGCCGCCGACAGCATGGGCCTGGCGGCTCCGCCAGAAATGGATACTGACCTCGTCTCCGACCGCGCCGTTACCGTCCGCCGCTACCGCGACTCCGGTGGCTCCTCGTCGCCGCCCTCACAGCCGCCAGGGCCTCCTCGTCCGCCTCGCGGCGCCCGCCAGCGAGATGGCTTTAGCTGGCGCGAGCGCGATTGGGGCGGCGTGGTCTGGCTGCGTCCGCTGCGCACGCTGCCGACCGTCATCATCAGCCTGGTGCTGCTGGCAGTCGTGCTCGGCGGCACCTTCCTGCTGGTCACACGCACCGTCGGGCGCACCACGGTGCAACTCAGCTCGCCGTTTTCGGCAGGCGCCACCCCCACCGTGCGCACGCAGCCGGTCATCGTGCAGCCCGGTGCCACCGACACTACCCCCACGCCGGCCTTCCCGCAATACACCATCGGCGTGTGGGCGGCCGATCCCTCGCCGCCTGGCTCCGGCTCCGATCAAATCTTCGCACGCGTCTCGAACAACCTGATGCCGGCCAAGAATATCGTCGTGACGCTGAGCATCGTGATGCCCAACGGCGATGTCAGCTCCGGCCCGCTGCGCACCGACGGCCACGGCCTGGTGAAGTACAATCTCGTCTACTCCGGCGTTCCCGCCAACCAGCCAATCCAGATTACGGCCACCGCGACCACTCCCGGCGGCAGCGTCAGCGCCACAATCTACATCGTGTCCGTGGGCTGAGGTAGCGTCGGCCAGAGCACTGCGGGCGGCATTAATCCTCCTCGAAGTCGAGTTTGATCGCACCGTCTTCGACCCACACCGGATAGCTTGGCGTCGGCAGCACCGCCGGCAGGCAGAGCGCCTGTCCCGTGCGCACATCAAAGCGCGCGCCGTGCAGCGCGCACTCCACGGTGTACTCGCCCACCATCTCGCCGTCCGAGAGTGAGAACTCCTCGTGCGTGCAGGTGTCGCCGATGGCATACAGCTCGTCGTTCACCTTGAAGATGGCGATCGGCGTCCCTTCCACCACCACGCGCAACGGCGCTCCTTCCGCCACGTCGTGCTCCTCGCCTACCGCGACCACTGCCATAGCGCTCTTGCCTGCCTCTATCCTATCCTCGATACAGGTGCTCCATGCTGGTGCAAGGACGTGTGTAGGGCGCATGCCATGCGCCCCTACAACACTCAACTAGTGCCGCGCGACCGCCGCCTCGCGGCCGCGGATGCGGCGGCGGATCTCGTCGCGCAGCGCGTCTTGCAGCGGCGCGATCGGCACCTGCGCGATCACCGGCGCCACGAAGCCCTCGACGATCAGCTCAGTCGCCGTGGCGCGGTCCAGCCCGCGCGTCTGCAAGTAGAACAGCTCTTCCTCGTCTACCTTGCCCACCGTCGCGCCGTGCGTGCAGCCGATGATGTCGTTGCAACCGATCTCCAGGTTGGGGATCGAGTCGGCGCGCGCGGTGCGGCTCAGCAGCAGGTTGCGGTTCTGCTGGTAGGCGGCGGTCTGCTTGCCCGTCGGTCCGACGCGGATCAGTCCCGAGAAGATCGAGCGCGAGCGGTCGGTCAGCACGCCCTTGAAGAGCAGGTCGCTGGTGCCCGCCTGGCCAATGTGGTCTTGCAGCGTGTAGCGGTCGAAGTGCTGGCGGCCCTCCTCCACGTAGAGGCCCAACAGCTTGGCGCTCGCCCCGTTGCCGCGTAGGACCGACTCGACGCGCCCCTTGGAGAGTGCGCTGCCGAACTCGACGGTCTGTAGCACGACCTCGGCATTGTTGCCCAGCACCACACGCTCGGTATGGAAGTCGTTGACCGCGCGGCCCCAGCGCTGCACGCCCACGTAGTGCAGATTGGCGCCATCTTTCAGCACCAGCTCCACCACGCGACTGCTGAAGCCTGCGCTGGTCGCCTCCGGCGAGGTGAAGTCCTCGGCGTAGACCGCGCGCGCGTTCTCTTCCAACACGATCAGCGTGTGCGACATGCTGGCGGTGCCGTTCAGCGCGCTGGCGACAATGCTGCGGAAGGGCAGCTCGACGGTGACGTTGCGCGGCACGTAGAGGAAGGTGCCGTTCTCCCAGAAGGCGCCATGCAGCGCGGCAAACTTGCCGTCGTTGGCCGGCACGACGCTCATAAAGTACTGCTCGACCAGGTCGGGATGCTCGCGCAGCGCGGTGGCGAGATCGGTGAAGATCACCCCGCGCGGCGTGCTCTCGTCCACACGGTACTCCACCGGGCGGCCATCGTAGAGCGCGAGGTAGCCCGCCATCTGCTCGCCGCGCTCGGCATCGGGCAGCAGCGAGCCTCCTGGCTGCTGCGGCGCCGACTCAGCCGCGAAGGGCTGCACGTCCTCCAGCTTGACGTTGCGCAGGTCGGTGCGGCGCCACTCTTCGTCGGTGCGCGCGGGCATCGGCAGCTCTTGGTAGATTTTCCACGCCTCGCGGCGGCGTTGGCGCATCCATTCCGGCTCGTCGCGGCGTACGAGCACCTCAGCCGCGGCCTCGTCGGTAAAGCCGCGGCGGGCGGCAAGGGCAGTCATATCTCCCGAATTCCTCTCCTCAGATCGTCGTCGTCAGGTCGGCGAATCGGGGCCGGACCACGTCAGAACGCGATCCGGCCCGACCGCGCACAGGACGGAGCATCAGCCCACCGAGCCGGCCATCTCGAGCTGGATCAGCCGGTTCAGCTCGACGGCGTACTCCAGCGGCAGCTCCTTGGCAATCGGCTCGATGAAGCCGCTGACGATCATCGAGTAGGCCTCGCTCTCGGAGAGACCGCGGCTCATCAAGTAGAAGAGCTGCTCCTCGCCGACCTTCGAGACCGTCGCCTCGTGACCGACCTCGACGTCCTCTTCCTCGATCTCGATGTAGGGGTAGGTGTCGGTGCGGCTCTTTTCGTCCAGCAGCAGCGCGTCGCAGCGCACGTTGGAGCGCACGTCGCGCGCGCCCTTATGCACCTTGAGCAGGCCGCGGTACGACGAGCGCCCGCTGCCCTTGGAGATCGACTTCGAGACGATCTGCGACGAGGTATTGGGGGCGAAGTGGATCACCTTGCCGCCGGCGTCCTGGTGCTGGCCGTCGGAGGCGAAGGCCACCGAGAGCACCTCGCCGCGCGCGTGCGGCTCCATCAGCCAGAC
>DASVAA010000048.1:0-11067 GCA_036376595.1 Ktedonobacterales bacterium
CTCGGTCATGTTGAAGCAGACCGAGCACTGGATGATGCTCTCTTTGACGCGCGTGATCGCCTCGGCAAGGCGGCGCGCCTGGTCGGCGGGGCTGCGCAGGATGAAGAAGGTCAGCCGCTGCGCGGTCTTCGGCCCGATGCCAGGGAGCTTGGCGAGTTCTTCAATCAGCGCCGTGACGGGCGCGGCGGTCGTCTGCATGAGGGTGCGGTATCCGTGATTCTAGAAGCCCATGCCGGGCGGCAGCTTCATGCCGCCGGTGAGCGAGCTGACGAGCTTGGCGTTGGCCTCGCCCACTTTGGCGAACGCATCCTGGCAGGCGGCGAGGATCAGGTCCTCTAGCATCGCGACGTCGTCGGGGTCTACCACTTCCTGATTGAGCTTGACCGCCGTCACCTCGAACTTGCCGCTCATGGTGATCGTCACAGCGCCGCCGCCAGCGGTGCCCTCGAAGCTGGTGTTGGCCAGCTCCTCCTGCATCTTGAGCATCTTGTTCTGCATCTGCTGCAGGGCCTTCATGTTGAAACCCATGGACGGCGCGCTCCTCTTCTCGGCATCGGCCTTGGCATCGCTAGACCTGCCTTGGCATTGGCATCGGCAACAGTCTCCCGCCGCTGCTTCACGCGCTCATTATACGACATCTCTCCGCACCTGGACCGACCGGAAGCAGGCGGCATCACCGGCGATTGAAATCGCGCCTGGAGGGCCTGCTTCGCGGCCGCGGAGTCCGCCTGCGGGCTGGAGTCTCAGCCATCCGCGCCTCTGCCTCCCCCTCGCCCCGCAGGGCGAGGGGGCCGGGGGGTGAGGACCCTGGCTATTTCAGCGTGTCGGCGAAGGCCCGGAAAGCTGTGCGCTGCGCATCGGTGAGCGGCAGTGGCAGGTGGACGCTGACCTCGGCGTAGAGGCTGCCGCGCGGACCGCCGGCACGCACCGACGGCATGCCCTGGTCACGCAGGCGGATGACGCGCCCGTTCTGCGTTTCCGCGGGAATCTTGAGCATCACACGCTTGCCGCTGGGCAGCGGCACGGGCACCTCGCCGCCAAGCAGGGCTGTTGCCAGCGGCGTCTCGACGTGTGTGCGCAGGTCCAGCCCCTGGCGCTCGAAGCGCGGTTCGGGCGTCACATGCACTTCGAGCAGCAGATCGCCGTTGCCCGCCGGCCCCGGCTCGCCCTGCCCCGCCAGCCGGATCACCTGCCCATCCGCTACGCCCGCCGGCACCTTGATTTCGAGCCGCCGCGTGCCGCTCGGCCCCTGAAGCTGCACCACCTCTGTCGCACCCGCATACGCCGCCGAGAACGGCACCTGGATGACTGCCTCCACGTCCTGGCCGCGCTGTGGCGCGCCGCGCGCGCGCCGCCGGCCGCGCTGCATCGTCTCGGCCTCCTCGGCGTAGGCCATGTTGCCAAAGAGCGACTCGAAGAAGCTCGAGAACGGCGAGCTGCTGCCGAACATCTCCTCCAGATGTTCGGGGCTGACGGAGTGATATTGATACGTGCCCGGCGTCGGGCCGTAGCCGCCGAATGGACCGCCCGCGGCCGCACCCACTCCGGTGCCAGCACCCGCCCGCTGGCGGCGCGCATAGGCCTCGTAGGCGCCGCGATTCGCGCCGACCTCGTCGTAGCGGCGGCGCTTCTCGGGGTCCGAGAGCACCTCGTAGGCCTCGTTGATCTCCTTGAACTTGGCCTCGGCCTCAGGGTTCTTGTTCACGTCGGGATGGTACTTGCGCGCGAGCTTGCGGAACACCTTGCGGATCTCGTCTTCGCTCGCCGTCTTGGGCACCCCCAGGATCGCGTAATAGTCCTTGTATTCGACGGCCATGTATCATCCCTCCCCGCGGTGCGGCCACGTGACAGCGGACAGGGGCACATCCGATGAAGGCTTCGACTACAGACCGGCGCGCCGCCCATCCATCTACAGCATTCCGCACCCTTCGTGCCGTTCTCGCGAGACATGGCGCACATTACGCGGCCTAACGCTGCGGGTGCTATACTTCCTCGGTCAACCGTGGGATGATGTCGCGGAGTGCGTCTGCGGATGAAGCTCCTTCGTCGCTGTCGGCGCCGGATGCCGCCGAGAATCGCAGGTGATGGGTATGCTCACGACGCGCTTCACAGAGCTGGTTGGCTGCACGATCCCGATCCAACAGGCCGGCATGGGTCGGTTCGCCAACCCTGAGCTTGCCGCTGCTGTTGCCAACGCCGGCGGGCTTGGGCAGGTCTCCATCGAGAGGGCAGACCCAGCCTATGTCGCGCGGATACTCGACGACGCGCGCGGGCGGACCGCCAGTGGCGCGCTGGGCGTGAATGTCCTGGGGCCTGACGCGGAGGATCCGGGGGACTGCGAAGCCGTCGCCGTGGCGGCGCCGCGCGTGCGGGTCGTGGACTTCTTCTGGGCCGAGCCAAACGCGACGCTGGTGGAGATCGCGCACGCGGGCGGCGCGCTGGCCTGCTGGCAGGTTGGCTCGCTGGAGGAGGCGGTCGCCGCGGAGCGCGCCGGCTGCGATTTCATCGTCGCACAGGGGATCGAGGCCGGCGGGCACGTACGCGGGCATATTGGTCTGCTGGCGCTACTCGACCAGGTGCTTGCGGCGGTCAAGGTTCCGGTGCTCGCCGCAGGAGGCATCGGCAGCGGGCGCGCGATGGCCGCCGTGATGGCTGCTGGAGCGGCTGGCGTGCGTGTCGGCACGCGCTTCGTCGCCGCCCCAGAAGCCCACGCGCATCCGGACTACGTCCAGGCGCTGATCGCCGCGCGACCGGAAGACACCGTCTACACGGAGACCTTCTCCTACGGCTGGGAGCACGCGCCGCACCGCGTCCTGCGCTCGTCGGTGGAGGCCGCCGAGGCCTTCGAGGGCGAGATCGTCGCGCGGCGCTTCGATCCCGAAGATAACCGCGCCGTGGAGAAGCACCGCTTCCAGTCCTTCTCGGCCACCGACGAGTATACCGGCGCCAGCGAGGCATGGCCGATGTGGGCCGGCGAATCGGTCGGCGGCGTCACGCGCGTGCAGCCGGCGGCCGAGATCGTGCGCGAGCTGGCCGATGAGGCTGAGACGCTGCTGCGCCGCTGGGCGTGAGGGCAGGTTCCGGCACGCGCGAACCTCGCCCCGCCTCGCCGGGCGTCCACCGGACGCCCCTACAACGCAACAACAACGCGACACCCCTCTCGCCTCCGCAGAGGAGAGGGGTCGGGGGGTGAGGACCCCTCGGCGTCACACCTCGCGGAACTCGCCCTCGATGGTGTTTTCGTTGCCCGGCGGTGGCGTTTGCCCCGGCTCGCCGCCCATGCCACCTGGCGCACCCGCACCTGGCGCACCGGCCGCGGCACCCGGCGCGCCCTGGTACGCCATGCGGCCGATGTCTTGCAGCTCGCTCTCGATCTGGAGCCGCAGCGCGCGCACGCGGTCCATGTTGTTGGCCTTGATGGCGTCGCGCAGGTCGCGGATCTGGCTCTCCATCGCGAAGCGCCGCTCCGCGGGCACCTTCTCGCCCAGATCATTGAGCGTGCGCTCCGCCGTGTAGCTGAGCTGATCCGCGGCGTTGCGATCCTCCACTTCCTGGCGGCGCTTGCGGTCCTCCTCGGCGTTGCGCTCGGCGTCGGCCACCATGCGCTCGATGTCCTGCTTGTTGAGGCCGCTAGAGGGCGTGATCGTCACCTTCTGCTCTTTGCCCGTCGCCTGATCTTTGGCGGTCACGTTGAGCAGGCCGTTGGCATCAATATCGAAGGTCACGCCGACCTGTGGCAGCCCACGCGGGGCCGGCGGGATGCCCTCCAGCCGGAAGCGGCCCAGGCTCTTGTTGTCGGCGGCCATCTCGCGCTCGCCTTGCAGCACGTGGATGTCCACCGCCGTCTGGCCGTCCTCGGCGGTGCTAAAGACCTCGGTCTTCTGCGTGGGGATCGTGGTGTTGCGCTCGATGAGGCGTGTCATCACGCCGCCCAGCGTCTCGACGCCCAGCGAGAGCGGCGTCACGTCGAGCAGCAGCACGTCCTTCACGTCGCCCTGCAGCACGCCGGCCTGGATCGCCGCGCCGATGGCCACCACCTCGTCGGGGTTGACGCCCTTGTTTGGCTCCTTGCCGAAGAAACCGCGCACGCGCTCGACCACCGCCGGCATGCGCGTCTGGCCGCCGACCAGCACCACCTCGTTGATCTGGCTGGCCGACTCGCCCGCGTCTTGCAGCGCCTTCTCGACCGGCCCCATGGTCTTGTCGACCAGCGGGCCGGTGAGCTGCTCCAGCTTGGCACGGCTGATCTGCACCATCAGGTGCTTGGGACCGCTGGCGTTGGCGGTGATGAAGGGCAGGTTGACCTCCGTCTGCAAGACGCTCGAAAGCTCGATCTTGGCCTTCTCCGCCGCCTCGCGCAGCCGCTGCATCGCCATCGGGTCCTGCCGCAGGTCAATGCCCTCGGTATTCTTGAACTCGTCGGCGATGAAGTTGATGATGCGCTGGTCGAAGTCGTCGCCGCCCAGGTGCGTGTCGCCGTTGGTGGATTTGACCTCGAAGACGCCGTCGCCCAGTTGCAGCATCGAGATGTCGAAGGTGCCGCCGCCCAGGTCGTAGACGGCAATGCGCTCGTCCTTCTTCTTGTCGAGGCCGTACGCGAGCGAGGCGGCCGTCGGCTCGTTGATGATGCGCAGCACTTCGAGGCCGGCGATCTTGCCGGCGTCGCGGGTGGCGGCGCGCTGGGCGTCGTTGAAGTACGCCGGCACCGTGATCACCGCCTGCGTCACCTTCTCGCCCAGCTTGGATTCGGCGTCGCTCTTGAGCTTGGCGAGGATCATCGCGCTGACTTCCGGTGGGCTGTACTTCTTGCCGCCCATCTCGACCCAGGCGTCGCCGTTGTCCGCCTTGATGATCTTGTAGGGCACCATGCCCATCGTGCGCTTGACTTCAGAGTCGTCGTACTTGCGGCCCATCAGGCGCTTGATCGAATAGACAGTGTTCTCAGGGTTGGTGATCGCCTGGCGCTTGGCGACGGCGCCGACCAGCCGCTCGCCCGACTTCGTAACGGCGACGACCGACGGGGTGAGACGTGCGCCTTCGCTGTTCTCCAGCACCACCGGCTCGCCGCCCTCGATCACTGACATCACCGAGTTGGTGGTGCCCAGGTCAATTCCTAGAACCTTCGGCATGAGCGCAATCTCCTCATTCTTGCTCTTGCTTGCCGCGACTACGCCGCACTGCGCGGCCGCATTGCGCCGTGGTGCCGCACGTCATGTCGCCGCCGGCACATCGTCGGTTGTGGTGTCTGTCCTGGTATGCGGGATGCACAAGCCATGCCAATGTCGCGATCCGATGCAGTGGAGGGTTGCGCGGCTCCCGACGCCGGCATCCTCCACGGGCGCATCGCGGTCCGCTGGCATGGCGAGTGCTGCTAGGATTCTCGATCCCACTGCGGGTGTACCGGCATATGGCGTGCCGCGGGAGCCAGGCTTTCAAACGATTCGCGGAGAGGCCAGAGAGCACCATGAACGTTGGACACTACACCGACAAGGCACGCGACGCGATCAACGTCGCGCAGGAGATCGCCGAAGAGCACCACAATCCGCAGCTCGAGCCGGAGCATCTGCTGCTGGCGCTGGTGCGCCAGCCTGAAGGCGTGGTGCCCCGCGTGCTGGAGCGCCTGGGTGCCGACCCGGCGGTGGTCGCGCGGCAGCTCGAACAGGCTATCGGCCAGCTCCCCAAGATGACCGGCGGGGGCACGCAGCTCAGCGTCTCGCCGCGCATGCGCACCGTCGTCGAGCGCGCACAGGACGAGATGCGCGCCCTCAAGGACGACTACATCTCCACCGAGCACCTGCTGCTGGCGCTGGCCGATCCGGCGCTCGACGGCGCGCTCGCGCGCATCATGCAGGAGCACCACCTCTCGCGCGACGCCATCTTGCAGGCGCTGACCGCCATCCGCGGCAACCAGCGTGTCACCACGCCCAATCCCGAGGCCACCTACGAGGCGCTGGAGAAGTATGGCCGCGATCTCACCAAGCTGACGCAGCAGGGCAAGCTGGACCCGGTGATCGGTCGCGACGAGGAGATTCGCCGCACGATCCAGGTGCTCTCGCGGCGCACCAAGAACAATCCGGTGCTGATCGGCGAGCCAGGCGTGGGCAAGACGGCGATTGTGGAGGGCCTCGCCCAGCGCATCGTGCGCGCCGACGTGCCCGAAGCGATCAAAGGCAAGCGCATCATCAGCCTCGATATGGGCGCGCTGGTGGCCGGCGCCAAGTATCGCGGCGAGTTCGAGGAGCGCCTGAAAGCCGTGCTCTCCGAGGTGGCCGAATCCGCCGGCGCGGTGATCCTCTTCATTGACGAGATGCACACCGTCGTCGGCGCCGGGGCGGCCGAGGGCGCGATGGATGCCGCCAACATGCTCAAGCCGATGCTGGCGCGCGGCGAGCTGCACATGATCGGCGCCACCACGCTGGATGAATACCGCAAGCACATCGAGAAGGACGCCGCGCTGGAGCGCCGCTTCGCGCCGGTTTACGTGGGCGAGCCGACGGTGGACGCGACGATCTCGATCCTGCGCGGGCTGCGCGAGCGCTACGAGCAGCACCACAAGGTGCGCATCAAGGATACGGCGCTGATCGAGGCGGCGGTGCTCTCGCATCGCTACATCGGCGACCGCTTCTTGCCGGATAAGGCAATTGACCTGGTGGACGAGGCGGCGGCCAAGGTGCGCATGGAGGCCACCAGCATGCCGGTCGAGCTGGACGAGATCAAGCGGCGCATCACGCAGCTCCAGATCGAGCGGCAGGGGTTGGCGAAGGAGCACGATCCCGCCTCGCGCGAGCGGTTGGCGGCGCTGGAGCGCGAGCTGGCGAGCCTGGAGGAGCGCGAGCGGGAGGTGACGGCGCGCTGGCAGAATGAGGTCGAGGAGCTGAACAAGGTCGGGCGCGTGCAGGAGGAGCTAGACCACACCCGGCTGGAGCTGGACCAAGCCAAGGCCAATTACGACTGGGGCCGCGCCGCCGAGCTGCAATACCGCGTGACCGAGCTGGAGCGCGAGGTCCACGACGCGACGCAGCAGGAGCGCAGCGACGCCGAGGTGACGCACAAGCTGGTCAAGGATGTAGTGGACGAGGACGACATCGCGGCAGTGGTCAGCAAGTGGACGGGCATCCCCGTGACGCGGCTGCTGGAGGGCGAGGTGCAGAAGCTCGTCCATACCGAGGAGCGGCTGCGCGAGCGTGTGGTGGGGCAGGACGAGGCGATCACGGCGGTGGCAAATACAGTGCGCGCTGCGCGGGCCGGGTTGGCCGAGCCGAACCGGCCGCTGGGCAGCTTCCTCTTCCTGGGTCCGACCGGCGTGGGCAAGACCGAGACGGCCAAGGCGCTGGCGGAGTTTCTGTTTGACGACGAGCACGCGCTGATCCGCATAGACATGTCGGAGTACCAGGAGCGGCACACGGTGGCGCGGCTGATCGGGGCGCCGCCGGGATACGTGGGCTACGAGGAGGCGGGCCAGCTTACCGAGGCGGTGCGGCGCCGGCCCTACAGCGTGGTGCTGTTTGATGAGGTGGAGAAGGCGCACCCAGAAGTGCTCAACGTGCTGTTGCAGGTGCTGGACGACGGCCGCCTGACCGACGTGCAGGGGCGCACGGTGGACTTCCGCAACACAATCATCATCATGACGAGCAATCTGGGCAGCCAGTGGATCATCGAGCGCGGGCTGCCCAAGGACGTCATGTGCGAGCGGGTGATGAAGGCGGTGGGCGAGCACTTCCGGCCGGAGCTGCTCAACCGCATAGACGAGGTGGTGATCTTCAACCGGCTGGAGATCGACCAGATCCGCGAGATCGTGAAGATTCAGCTTCGCGGGCTGCGCGAGCGGCTGGCCGAGCGCAAGATCACGCTTGAGCTATGGCCGAAGGCCATCGAGCAGCTCGCGGAGGTGGGCTTCGACCCAGTCTACGGCGCGCGGCCGCTCAAGCGCGCGATCCAGCAGAAGATCGTGCATCCGCTGTCGGTGAAGCTGCTGGCGGGCGAGTTCCACGAGGGCGAGACGGTGATCGTGGACGTGGAGAACGACGAGTGGGTCTTCAAGCATCAGGAGGGCGAGGAGACCCCGCCTGCTCCGGAGCCGGCCCATCCCGAACAGGAAGCGCCGCAGGAGCCAGCCCACGCATGATACTTGGCGGTGGGCATCGTCCCGCTGCTGTAGCGCAGCGTGCCGTAGGGGCTGTAGAGCGCCTGCGCCGTCACACTCCCGCTGGTCGAGAGCGCCACCGAGACGCTGCCGAGCTGATCGCTCGCCAGGTAGGAGAGGGTGGTGGTGCTGCTGGTGGTGACGCGCACCGCCGTGCCCACGCCAGGGATGGGGTAGTACTCGGTCAGCGTCGAGGAGGGCCGCACGCTGCCGCCCACGCTCTGCTGCTCCTCCAGCCCGCCCAGCAGGTAGTCCGTCGTCGTGGTGATGCCCGTGCCGGTGGTGGTCTTCAAGGCCACCCGTGCGCCCTCGCCGTCGTAGGCGTAGGCAGCGGTGGCAGGCGTCGGATTGCCGTTGAGGGCACTGGTCCAACTGACGAGCTGCCCCTCGTTATCGTAGGTGAAGCCCGCCCCGGTGGGACTGCTGCCGGTGCAGGTGGTGGTGGAGGTCGGCGCGCGGCAGGTCATGTTGCCCGCCGCAACGTGATCGAGCGCTTTATCAATCGGCTCAAACAATGGCGTGGCCTTGCTACCCGCTACGAGAACCGCGCCACCAAGTACCGCGCGATGCTGGTCATTGCGGCCATCGTCATCTGGCTTGAATCGTGATTCGTCAGACAGACCCTAGATGCAATTCTGTCCCAACGTCTAGAAGACACCCACCACCGTTGAATGGCCTGATGCATGCACGGTTAGGAGTAACCATTCGGAGCCGGTGAGTGCTTCCAGAGCCTTAGCTACCGCTCGCAATGATCCGGCTGCGTCTGGGACAACCGGCAAACGCTGGTGGCTAGCGATCACGGAATATGTACCGTGGGGTATCAGACCTCTCGCGGATGAACCAATGCCCTTAACATCGAGGTCGGACAGCACCGCGCTCGATTGCTGCATAATCACCTCATATACCGTATTCTCTTCTTCGAGTTTGGGCAAGTGGATACTCTTCGCCACCGTGCGAATATTAGACCGCAAACGCTCGTACTCGGCCACGAGGTTCCGGTTGCCCTCGCGCATATCCTTCCCGAAGAGTTGCAAGGCATTCATCAGAAATTGAGCAGTTTGCCAAAGCGAATTGAACCATTGCAACTCCGAAGGTCCCATCACGGGACGAAAGTCGAACTTCAGGTAGACTCGCCGCACAAAGCCATCGGAATTTCGCAGTTGGCGGGCGAGTCGCTGCAACTCCGACCTGTTCTCGAAATACTCTGCACCACCCAACATTCCTATGTATGGCCCCCAGAGTACGTCAGAGATCGTGTAAGGGGCTGGCCGTCCCAAGGAGGCAATGATATTCCGCGCTCGGGCCACGGTTTGAGGCGTGCCCTCCAAGTACAGCGAGATGGCTTCGAGGAAGACCTTGCGATAGTTGAGTGTCTCGATCATCACCAGTTGCCCTACGAGGCCGATCCACTGTGTCGAACCGGCCTCCATCGCACGGCACACTACCTTCGACGTATTGTACGCTTTAGTGGCTAGTGGTAGTGATAGAACTCATACGGGTCACCCCAGGGATTCCACCAATAGTGGTTTTCTATCTCCTGGCCACCGGGGTGTCTCCACGTCTCCATGTATTTGCCCCAATCCGAAGAACTCCTGCCTTGACTCCGCAAGAAATTTCGGAAGTCGTCGCTCGTGATGGGGCCATGGTCCTGTCGTGTCATCGTCCATCTTGGATCTGATGCCTTCAGTGCCTCTGTATCCACCGCCTGCCCGGTATACAGCTTCCCCTGCCCAGGGACTTGGTTTGCCGGATTCGGCTGCCCGCCAATGCCACAATTATGCACCACGTAGGCGCCCGCGCCGACGACGAACGTATGCACATTCGAGACCGTGAGGTCCCACATATCCGCCGCGCCCGCCACCACGTGCAGCGCGACGACCACCGCCGTGCTGCCATCGGCGCGCACCACGGCCTCACCGATGTGGAGCACACCTGCCCGTGCCCAGCCCCGGTCGGCCGTCATCCAGGGATGCGACGCCGTCGTGTGGACCGTCTCGACGACCCCAGTGTGCATCCCCGGTTGCCGGCCCGATGCCTGCATGGCTACCCGGCCTGGTGTGGACACACCCTGCACCTGCCCATCCGTTTGGTCGCTAGCTTGTTCATCTGATGGTGTGGCACTGCGCAGGGTCACATCGAGCAGGTCGGTGTCGTGATTGATGAACACGTGCTGCACGCTCGTCGTGCCCGTCGCCGGGTTGTACGCCTCCACCGCATCGCCCACCTGCAGCGCGGCAATCGGCTGCTCGCCGCTGGGCGTGGCGACCACCGTGTCGGCCGAGAAGGAGAGACCGCCGCAGCCGGGACCGCCACTCGGTCCACCCGGACCACCGGGGCTGCCACCGTGGCCCGGTCCCTCGTCGCCTGGTGAGCCGCCTCCATGCGGACGCGGACCTTCATCGCCCGCTTCCGCCGCCGCCTTGGCCGCATCCTCCTCGGCCACGCGGCCCGGCACGTTGAGGCCGTCGTCCGCCACCAGCCCGGCCTTGGCGGCGTCGTCCGTCCATTCGCTCGCCTTCACCGCCGCCCGCGTCAGCTCGTCGGCGGTACGCCCCGACAGCTCCGCGCCGCGCAGCTCCTCCCCCTCGCCGGTGAGCATCAACACGTCCAGGCCCCCCTGCACCAGCACGTCGCCAAAGGCGCCCACCTTGGTGGCGAGGTCGGCGTTGGGGTTGAGGATCGTCTTGACGTCGTGGTAGATCGAGACCAGGCCAAGGGTGTACTCCGCCAGGTCGTAGAGGACGGTGGTGCCGGGGCCGACGCCCCCGCCATTGAACCAATCGCCGCCCGCCGCAGCGCCCACGCACTCGTAACACTGCGCGTGCCCACTGGGGTCCGTCGCCGTCGTGGGGTTGCCGCCGACATAGGCATAGCGATTCAGCCCACCTGCGAGCATGCTGTCCGCGCTGGTGAACGCACCCAGG
>DASVAA010000049.1:0-33785 GCA_036376595.1 Ktedonobacterales bacterium
CGTGTGCGGCAGCGTCGTCTCCTCCACCTCCGCGCCCAGCCCCTTGTACGTCTCGATGGCCCGCTCGACCACCGCCCGCACCCCCGGCTCCACGCCCTCCACGAAGTATTCTTGCGGGATGCCGATGCGCAGGCCCTTCACGTCGCCGGTCAGCGCCGCCACGTAGTCCGGCACCGGCACGTCCACCGAAGTCGAGTCGAGCACATCGTGACCCGCGATGGCGTGCAGCATCAGCGCCGCGTCCCGCGCCGACCGTGCCAGCGGGCCGATCTGGTCCAGCGACGAGGCGAAGGCCACCAGCCCATAGCGCGAGACCCGCCCGTACGTCGGCTTCAGCCCCACGGTGTTGGTCAGCGCCCCCGGCTGGCGCACGCTGCCGCCGGTATCGGACCCCAGCGCGACCATCGCCTCGCCCGCGGCCACCGCCGCCGCCGAGCCGCCGCTGCTGCCCCCCGGCACGCGCGCCAGGTCCCACGGATTGCGCGTGGGGAAGAACGCCGAATTCTCGGTGGAGCTGCCCATCGCGAACTCGTCCATGTTGGTCTTGCCCAGCATCACGGCGCCCGCCGCGCGTAGCTTCGTGATGACGGTGGCGTCGTAGGGCGGCACGAAGCGCTCCAGCATGCGCGACGAGCACGTGGTGCGCACCCCCTCGGTGGCGATCACGTCCTTGATGGCGATCGGGATGCCCGCCAGCGGGCCAAGCTCCTCGCCCTCGCCACGGCGCTGATCGGCCCGCTCCGCCTCGGCCAGTGCCTGCTGCTCGGTGGTGGTGACGAACGCGCGCACCTGTCCCTCCACCGCGGCGATGCGGTCCAGGTGGGCACGCGTCAATTCAACCGACGACACCTCGCGGCGGCGCAACCTCTCGGCCGCCTCGCTCACGCTCAATTGCCACAGCTCCGGCACGGCGACTGACCTCCTACGAAACACATATCAGGCTTACGATGAACGCGGAGTTCGCGGAGCAAGCGCGGAGGACGCGGAGAAGAAGAGAAGATCGGGACAGCCGAGCATGCGGAGCATCAGGTAGCAACTCGTCTTCCCTCTGCGACCCTCTGCGGTTTCTTCTCTGACCCCCTCTCTGCTCTCTTCTGCTCCGCGAACTCCGCGATACCTCCGCGTCCTCCGCGTTCAGCGTCACCCCGTCACTCCCCCTCCAGCACGGCACGCACGCGGATGTAGGCGTCCTCGTGGGCCGGCGCGCGCTCCACCAGCGTCTCGGTGGGCATGCTGGGACGCGACTGGTCGGCGCGCATCACGTTCTCCAGCGGCAGCACGGTTGCGGTCGCCGGCACCTGGCTGGTATCGGCCTCGGCGATCACGTTGATGTGCTCCAGGATCGCCGAGAGCTGCTCCTGCATGCGCGCGCGCTCCTCGTCGCTCAGCGCGATGCGCGCCAGCATCGCCACGTGATCCACCGTCTTCAGGTCAATGCTCATATCCGTGCTGCTCCCAACCCCTGTCATTCAGTGGCGGATCGCGAAGCCGCCGAATCCGCCGGCCGCCGCGCCCCAGCTCGCCTCAACGTCCTGCACGCGCGCCCCGGATGGCCCGCGCCACAGCGCCGCCAGCAGCGCCTCCAGGTCGCTGCGCGGACCCTCGGCCACCACCTCGACCGCGCCATCCGGCAGATTGCGCACGTAGCCACGCAGCCCCAGCGACACCGCCGCACGCCGCGCGAAGAAGCGGTAGCCGACGCCCTGCACGCGCCCGCGCACGCACGCCGTCAGCCGCACGATGGCCTGCTGCTCTCCTGCTGCCTCCGACACGTCGTCGCTCCTCGCCGATGCTGCCGCGGCCAGCGCCCGGCGACCCATATGCGCCGCCGGTGCGTAGGGGCGTCCGGTGGATGCCCGTCGGCCGCAGGCTCCATTCGTAGGGGCGTCTGGTGGACGCCCGGCGACCCACGCGAGACCGACACTCCATGATAGAGCGTAGGCGCCGCGCCCCGCAAGTCACACGCAAGCCGGCGGGATTGCCTGCCCGACCAAGAGCGCCGCGAGCGCCGTACCACCTCGTCCCGATAGCCATACACAGCGCGTGTTGTGGCACGCGCATTGCCACGCCCAGGGGGGATTGCGCACGAAGGCACACGAAAGGGGACGAGACGCGATGAGCAATGTTGCGACGCTGGTGCTGCGGTTGGTCTACGGCGGATTGCTCGCCGGCCACGGCGGCCAGAAGCTCTTCGGCTGGTTCGGCGGCCATGGCCTCAAGGGCACCGGGATGTGGCTCGAATCTATGGGCATGCAGCCCGGCGAAGACTGGGCACGCGCGGCGGTCGCCTCGGAGTTCGGCGGCGGCGTGCTCACAGCGGCGGGCTTCCTCAATCCGCTGGGACCCGTGCTGAGCATGGGGTCCATGGCAATGGCCGCGCTCACCGTCCACCGCGGCAAGCCTATCTGGGTCACTGAGGGCGGCGCCGAGCTGCCGGTCACCAACCTCGCCATCGCCACCACGCTGGCGCTCGCCGGCCCCGGCGCGCTCTCGCTTGACGAGCTGCTCGGCACGCGCCTGCCACGCTGGCTGGTCGTGCCCGGCGTGCTGGCAACGGCTGGCGGCGTCGCCCTCGCGCTCGCCTCGCGGCAGCAGCAGCGCCAGCAGGCGCAGCAGCGCGAGCAGCAGATCGAGCGCCCCGAAGCACAGGTGACACCGGCCTAGCAGAGGAGAGATTAACCGTAGAGGTCGCAGAGGACCACCGATCCGCTGATGAGCATCCCCCGATCCACACTTTACGGAGCGGGGAACGCTTCATGGGGCGCGACACCCGGGCCATCCACGGGCGCGGCCACCGGCCGCCCACCACGCCCACCGTCGGGTCGGCGCGCGAGCAACGCCAGCAGGCACGCCAGCACCAGCGTCGCCACCGGCCGCAGCAGCAGCGCCAGCGGCCACGTCAGCAGCCCCGCGTGCGTGATCGCCGGCTGCGGATTTGTATCCCAATCGTAGGGCAGCGAGACGCCCAGCGACGCGCACGCCAGCACCACCAGCGCGAGCAACACGATCGCGCCCGCAAGCTGGCGCGTGCCCAACGCCCTCGCGACTCCCGCCACCGCCAGCCCCAGCGCCAGCGCCGCCGCCGGCAGCACCCACACGTAGTGGTGGACCCACGCGGTCGGCGAGAGCAGCAGCAGCCCGCAGAGCGCCAGCCCGTACGCCGCGGCATCGCCCGTGGTGAAGGAGGGCCGCGCCACGCCAGCGTCCATTCGTAGGGGTGCATGGCGTGCGCCCACCACCGGCAACCGCCAAATCACCACGCCCAGCCCCAGCGCCAGCAGCCCCAGCGCGGCCCGGCTTATCAGCGTCGCGATGTCGAGCTGTCCCGGCGCGTGCAGGCTCACGAACAGCAGCAGCGGCGCAAAGAGCGCCTGATTGTGGCCCAGCCCGGCGTCGCCGGTGCCCACGTGCAGCGCCTGGCCGATCGAGGCGGCGGTCACCCCCGGCCCAACGGCCAGCGCCGAGAGCACGAACAGACCGGTGAGCACCACCACCGCCGTCGCCGCCGCCTCCCAGCGCCGCCGCAGCAGCAGATAGACGATCAGCACCGCCGGTGTGAACTTGAGCATCGCCGCCACGGCGATGGCCGCACCCGCCCAGCGCTCGTGCCCTCCCCGCAGCAGCAGCGGCACCAGCGCCAGCGGCACGAGCACCAGGAAGTTGATCTGCCCCGTTAGCAGCGTCTGCGCCGCCGGCACGAAGGTCAAGCTCAGCCACGCGGCCAGCGCCAGTGCCACCAGCATCAGTGGCCCGTCCAGCAGTCCACGCACCCCTGTGCCCGGCGTCACGCCCAGCGCCCTTGCCGGCAATGACATGAACCCAGCCCGCGCAGGCGGGCTTGGCGGCGGCACGCCCGTAGGCGCGGATTCATCCGCCGGCCCTCCTCGCACCGCACGACCTGCGCTCGCCGATTCATCCGCCGGCCCCCCCGCCGCCATGCTCGCACGAGGAAGCGCCAGCACCGGCCGCAGCAGCACGCCAATCTCGCGCGCCAGCACTACTGTGATGCCAAGCCACAGCGCGGCGTTGCCGAAGAGCCATAGCTTCGAGAGCACCCGAAACGACAGCAGCGTGAACGGGCTGAGCAGCAGCGCGAAGATCGGCGGATACGTGTAGGCCAGCGGCGGCTGCACCATCACCTGTCCCGCCGCTCCGGCCTGCGTGAGCACGGCCTGAGAGTAGATGTCGGCGTGCGGGTTGTGGCGCAGGGCAAAGGCGGCGGCGTAGTAGGTCGAGAAGTCGTAGCGCCCGGCGATGGAGTGGGCGTAGCTCGAGAGGCTGCGTGCCCACTGTGCCAGCACCACCAGCAGCACCACCACGCTCCCCAGGCTCAACCCCCACCGCACGCTGCGCGGTGCCAGCCACCGCCGCGGCTGCTCCTCACCGGGGATGCCGGCACTCGTGGGACTGGGGGTTGCCTCAAGCATGGAAATGATGCCCTCCGCCGCACGACCTGGCAATCATCGGCTGGCCGCGCTCGCCCGGCCCGTCAGATGGCCCAGGCACGTCTCGTCCCTACAGTATGCGGGACCGAGGGCGAATTGCCAACGGCATTGGGGGGAATGGCAAGAGTGGCAGGCGCGAGGCGGTCGCGTATCGGTCGCGCTATATCACCATGGCGCTCTCAAGCCGCATCATGCCGGGCTTCGCGGCATCATGCGGGGTCTTCCTCACGCAGCGCGGCGACAATCGCCGGCCCGACGTAGGCAATCGTCCCCAGCAGCCCCGCCGAGAGGTCGCCGAGCGTATCCCACGCGCCGCGCACGTTGCGCGTGCCGAAGAACACGTCGGTGGCGATCTCCTGCGCCTCCAGCGCCCAGTGAACGGCGTTCGCCGCCCCGATCGCCCGCCAGCCCCTCAGTCCGAAGCCGTGATGCAGGACACCCGCCAGCGCGCCCGTGCCGTGGAAGTGCGGGATGAGGTCGAAGTTGAGGTAGGTATCGTACAGGTCGAGCCAGTTGCCCAGCATATCCAGCCAGAAGATTGAGAGGTACAGGTTATCCGGCCAGACGGGGTAACGCTGCCATCGGCGCGTGCGCTTGTTGGCGTAGAGCGCGGGGAAGACCAGACTCAGCCCGCCGACGATGATCAGGTTGCGGATGGGGATCGCCTTGCCGGCGTAGCGCGGATCGTCGGGGTGACGCAGCACGTGAGCCAGCATCCCCGCGATGCTGGCCCGCAGCAGCGCGTTGACCGCGAATCCCGCCACGCGACGCTTCATGGCTGTCCCTCCCGGTGCCAAGTGCCTACCTACCGCCCTCCACTGCCGTAGTTGGGCGCCTCTTTGGTGATCAGCACGTCGTGCGGATGCGACTCCCGCAGGCCGGCACCGGTGATGCGCACGAAGCGCGTGCGCTCCTTCAGCGCGGCGATGTCTGGCGCGCCGACGTAGCCCATCGCCTGCCGCAGCCCACCCACGAGCTGGTAGATCACGTTGTGCAGCGGACCCTTGTATGGTACGCGGCCCTCGATGCCTTCGGCAATCAATTGCGACTCGTCGGTGACACCGCCCTGAAAGTAGCGGTCCTTGCTGAAGCTGCGCTGCTTCATGGCGCCGACCGACCCCATGCCGCGGTAGTCCTTGTAGCGCTCGCCCTGGTTGATGATCACCTCGCCCGGCGACTCGTCCACCCCCGCCAGCAGGCCGCCCAGCATCACGCAATCGGCACCCGCCGCGATGGCCTTGGCGATATCGCCCGAATACTGGATGCCGCCATCGCCGACGACAGGGACACCACGCTTCGCTGCGACCTGGGCGCAATCGAAAATGGCCGTAATTTGGGGAACTCCGGTGCCGGCCACCACGCGCGTTGTACATATAGCTCCAGGTCCCACACCCAGCTTCACGCCATGCGCGCCCGCGTCCATAAGTGCTTCGGCGGCCTCGGCGGTGGCGACGTTGCCGGCCAGAATCTGGACGCGCGTGCCGAAGGCGTCCGCCAGCTTGCGCACCGTCTCGACCACCATGCGCGAGTGGCCGTGCGAGGTGTCCACCGCCAGCAGATCCACGTCCTCGGCGATCAACGCCTCAGCGCGCGCGAAGGCATCCGGCCCGACGCCCAGCGCCGCGCCGACCCGCAGGCGCCCCTGCGCATCCTTGGCGGCGAGGGGATACTGAATCTTCTTCTGGATGTCCTTGACGGTGATCAGCCCCTTGAGCAGCCCGCGCTCGTCCACCACCGGCAGCTTCTCGACCTTGTGGCGATGCAGGATCTCGTTGGCCTCCTCCAGCGTGGTGCCCACCGGCGCCGTCACCAGCCGCTCGCGTGTCATCACCTCGGCAATCGGCCGGTCCACGTTGCGCTCGAAGCGGATGTCGCGGTTGGTGAGGATGCCGACAAGCCGCTGGCCTTCGGTGATCGGGATGCCGGAGATGTGGTACTTCGCCATCACCGCCAGCGCGTCGCGCAGCGAGTCGTCGGGGCCGAGCGTGATCGGATCGATGATCATGCCCGACTCGGAGCGCTTGACCTTGTCCACCTCGGCGGCCTGATCTTCGATCGAGAGATTGCGGTGGATGACACCCAGGCCCCCCTCACGCGCCAGCGCGATCGCCAGGCGCGCCTCGGTGACGGTATCCATCGCCGCCGAGAGGATCGGGATGTTGATCGGGATGTCGGTGGTCACGCGGGTCGCGGTCGAGACGTCGCCGGGCAGCACGCTGGACTCGGCGGGAATCAGCAGAACGTCGTCAAAGGTCAGCCCTTCTTTGCCAAATTTACGCTGCCACGCCTCATCGCTCGTCACGCCGGGACCCTCCTCGCTCGCTCGCCGCTGGTTCGATCACAGTCAGGATACGCGAACCGCCCGGCGCATCAACATGCCATTCCGGGCGACTGTATTTGTACAAGTGTGCCACACGAAAGCCGCGTGGATCAAACCCGCCATCCGCGAGGCCTGTCAACGCACGGCACCGTGAAGCGTCATATGCGGCGAGGGCAGGGTAGCGCCGCGTCGCCCAAATGCAGGCGGCGCGATGGGTGTATGGCGGCAGCAAGCGGACAGGAGACGGACATGGGCGCGGCAAGCGGGGTTGCGGCAGCTGCGAGCGACGCGGATGCGTCCGCGCGCCATCCGGTCCGCGTGCTCTCGCGGGAACTAGAGCACGACGGCCATGCCCTCTGCTCGGCGGCCCTAGACCGCATCGCGCTGCTGCTGCCGGCGTCGGCGCACCCCGCGCGGCGCGACCCACTGGAGGATGCTCTGGCCTACGTCGAGCACTATGCGGAGGACGTGGTGCAGGTGGAGCGCGAGTGGGACTTCCTGCGCGCTGCACTCGACCTTGCCCTGCGCCGCGAGCGCCATGCCTCGGCGCTGCGCATCGCCGCTGCGCTCGCCTATCCAGCCGGCAGGCGCGGGCGACTTGCCGAGGGCGAGCACGTTGTGCGACTGGGGATCGAGGCGGCGCGGCAGAGCGGCGACCGCCGCATGCTCGGCCTGCTCGTCAACCGCCTGGGCTGCCTGCGCTTCGCCCGCGGCCACTATCAACAGGGCTGGCGCCTGTGGAGGGCGGGGCTGGAGCTGCATCGCGCGTCGTGCTCGTGCCAGCCCGGCTGGTGGGCGCCTCGCATCAGCTTCGCGACGAGCGTAGACCTGCTCAGCCGCTTCAATGCGGCCCCAGGGGTGCTAGACTTGCTCGCCGGAGGCCGCGAGCACGACGACGCCGAAGCGCTCGCCGTCGCGCTCTTCGTGCGCGGATTCCAGGCGCACCGGCGCGGCCAGCGCGACCAGGCGTACGGCGACGTCTCCGCCGCCCTGCGCCTGTGGGCGCGCGAGATACACGCTTGCGCAGGCGAGTCGTGGCACGTGCTGGCGCTGACGATGCAGACGGAGCTGGCGCGGCTGGAGGGCGCGGAGGATCGCGTGCGTGATTGTGCTCAGGCAGCCATCGCGCTGGCGCGGGTCGCGGGCGACCGCTATACGACGGCGGCGCTGATCACCGACCAGGCGATCTACACGTATTTCAACGGTCGATTCGACGAGAGCCGCGCACTGCTACGCTCGTTCGATGACGACCGCGGAGGCGACCCGCTGCCACTCGCCGTGCGCGGGCGCCGCTTCCTGGCGGAGTACCTGGCTGAACCGGCGACACGGGTGCCGGCGCTACCAGTGAAGGCGCTTCCAGACGCCAAGTTGCCGCCGATACGACTCAGCGAGCGCGAGATCGAGGTGCTGCGGCTGGTTGCCGCGGGTCACTCGACGCGCGCCATCGCCGCCATGCTGGTCGTCACGCCGGCGACCGTCAAGAAGCACCTGGAGCACATCTACACGCGGCTCGACGCCCACAGCCGCACCGCCGCCGTCGCCGCGGCGCGCGCCCTCGGCCTGCTCGCATAATTCGTCTTTTGGCGAATGCCTATGCCCTCTTCGCCCGCTACGCTCGACAGCGTTGTCTCCGTTGCCATGCTGCGTTCACGCGAAAGGGTAGCCGATGTCCGTCCACCGCCACCTCGTGTCTGTGTCCCGGTCTCGTGCCTCCGGTTTCGCCCACCTGTTCCGCCGTCTTGTCGTGCCGCTCTCATGCTCGGCCCTGCTACTGCTCGGCGCCTGCGCCAGCTCCGGCTCTGGTGGCTCGTCGCATTCACCTACCGCCACGACGATGCCCACGCCCACCGTCCCCTCGGCGGCAAAGGCCACCATCACCTATACGGGACATAAGGGTCCGGTGATCGCGGCGGTGTGGTCGCCTGACGGCAAGCAGATCGCCTCGTGTGGCAACGACGGTACGGTGCAGGTCTGGAATCCCACGACTGGGCAGAAGCTGTGGGGTGCGGATGTCGCAGCGTACGTCTTCGCCCTTGCCTGGTCGCCCGATGGCCGGCGCATCGCCGCCGCAGGCTCCGGCGGCACCGATTCGATCCACGTGCTGGACGCCGCGACCGGCCACGAGCTGACCGCTTTCGGCGATCAGTCTGGCCTCATCGAGGGGCTGGCATGGTCGCCCGACGGCAAACTGGTCGCCTCTGGCAGCCAGGACAACACGGTCAAGGTGTGGAATCCGCAGACAGGCGCCGCCGTGCTGACCTATAGCGGCCACAGCGAGGCGGTCGCGCGCGTCGCGTGGTCGCCCGATGGCACGCGCATCGCCTCAGCCAGCCACGATGGCACCGTCCAGGTGTGGGACGTGACGACCGGCAAGACGCTGCTGACGTACAAGGGCAACGCCGCGCCGGTGTGGAGCGTCGCGTGGTCGCCTGATGGCACGCGCATCGCGTCGGGCACCGGATCGGCCGGGATCGACGGACCCGTCATCAGCAACAACGCCGTCAAGGTCTGGGATGCCGCGACCGGCCAGACGGTGCTCACACTGGCCGACACGATGGGGCAATCCTACGCGCTGGCGTGGTCGCCCGACGGCATGCGTATCGCCGCGGGCGACGGCCAGCTCGTGCGCGTGTGGGGCGCCGCAAGTGGCAAGCCGATGGTCCAGTACACCGGCCACAGCGAGGATGTGTTCGCGGTCGCCTGGTCGCCCGATGGCACGCGCATCGCCTCGACCAGCGTGGATGGCACGGTGCAGGTCTGGCGTCCGCAGGCATAATCTGGCGCCCCTCGCCTCCGCAGAGGAGAGGGGTGGTGGTGAGGACCCTACGCCACCAGCATATTGAGCACCTTGCCGCCGGTGCCAGGGACAGCACGCTCGGCGTGGGTGGGCTGCTGGATCAGTGGCGGCGCGGCGAAGCCCAGCGCCATCGCCGGCTCGCGCACGCCGCGCAGGTCTTCTGCCACGCGCTCCAGCAGGTCGGGCACACTCAGCTCCAGCGCCTCGGCCAGCTTCTCCAGCACCAGTGCCGAGGGGTATTTTTTGCCGCGCTCGATCTCGCCGAGGTAGACGACCGAGAGCGCGGCCCGCTCCGCCAGCTCCTTGAGCGTCAGGGCCTGCGCGCGACGCTCGCGCCGGATGGTCGTGCCCACCGTCTGCTGCAGCTCAGACATCGCGCTCCCTCCTCGCCGCCGGGCCTTGGGCCACATCGTGTCTCAATCAGTGTACGCTCACGCAGCACGCGGGCCGTGCCCACGCCGCGCTAGACATGCTCTCAGCATACCTGGCCGCGCCACCCATGCTGAGAGCATCGCTTGTGCCTTCCATTCTACCGAAGCGGCGGCTACCCTTCAAGGCAACGCGCGACATCCGCACCAACACCTCGCAATCTCCCGCCGCGGCGTCCGGCCGGCGCCCGCGGTGAGGGGATGACGGAGCACGCGGAGGTCGCGGAGCTTCACGGAGGCCGCGGAGGGGAGTTGTAGGGGCGGATTGTATTCGCCATCTGCTGATACCCTTTTCGCACGGTCCCTCACCTGATCTACCGAAAGGCAAACCGCATGGGCATCTACCACCCGGCGATTCTCGACACGGGATTTCCGATCTCCGGCGCGTCCGCACCGCTGCCGATCATCTACGAGCCGGCTGACCCGGCGCAGTGGCAGTACCACATCGTCAGCATTGACCCGCGCGAGGACGAGCCGCTCGACGAGACGGCGCTCGCCGCGCTCGGCGCCGACGGCTGGCTGCTCGCGGGCATTCTGCCCCAGCCCACCGGCTCGTCGTCCGCCCGCGTCTACTACTACTTCGTCCGCCCGGCGCAATAGCCGGCGATGGCGACGTAACGCAAGTTCCCCACGGGGCGACACGCCCCGCCACGAGAGAATGGAACACGCACCATGAACATGCAGGAACAAGCTGTCAGCCTCGTCGTGCCGACCGTCGTCGAGTCCAGCGGGCGCGGCGAGCGCGCCTACGACCTCTTCTCGCGCCTGCTGCGCGAGCGCATCGTGCTCGTCAACGGCCAGATTGACGACCAGCTCTCCAGCCTGGTCGTCGCCGAGCTGCTCTTTCTCGCCAGCGAGAGCGGCGACCGCCCGATCAACGTCTACGTCAACTCGCCGGGCGGCGTGGTGACGGCAGGCCTGGCGATCTACGACACCATGCGCTCGCTGCGCTGCCCCGTCTCGACCACCTGCGTCGGCCAGGCGGCCAGCTTCGGCACGATCATCCTGCTGGCCGGCGATCCGGGGCGCCGCTTCGCCCTACCGCACGCGCGCATCCACATGCACCAGCCGCTGGTGCCGGGCGGCGTGGGCGGCCAGACGACCGACATTGACATCTTCGCCCGCGAGATGATCAATACCCGCGACGTGCTCAACGACATCATCGCGCTGCACACGGGCCAGCCGCTGGAGCGCATCCGCCGCGACACCGAGCGCGACTTCTTCCTCAGCGCCCAGGCCGCCAAGGAGTACGGCATCATTGACGAGGTGCTGCCCTTGGAGGACTGGCACGCGCGCTCCAAGGCGGGTTGACCTCACCCCCCAACCCTCTCTCCCCGCAGGGCGAGGGGGGAGAAGGGACGGGGAACGCGAAGCACGTAATACAGGTGCGCTGGCGGAGGCTGTGGCGCGCCGCGGAAGGGAGCACCTGGTGCGCACTTTGATCCTGGGCGGGACGGTCTTTCTCGGCCGCCATCTGACCGACGCCGCCCGCGCCCGCGGCCACGAGGTGACGCTCTTCAACCGCGGGCAGTCCAATCCTGGTCTCTACCCGGAGGTTGAGCATCTCCACGGCGACCGCGACGGCGGGCTGGCGCCGCTCGCCGGCCGGCGCTGGGACGCGGCGATCGATACCAGCGGCTACCTGCCGCGGGCCGTGCGCGCCTCGGCTGAGCTGCTGGCGGATAGCGTGGGCACCTACACCTTCATCTCGTCCAAGTCGGCGTACGCCGATATGAGCCGTCCTGGCGTGGAGGAGTCCGCTCCGCTCGCCACGCTGCCCGAGGGCGCCTCGACGGAGGAGATGGGCAGCGAGACATACGGTGCGCTCAAGGCGCTCTGCGAGCGCGAGGTGGAGGCAGCGCTGCCGGGCCGCGCGCTGATCGTCCGCCCCGGCCTGATCGTCGGTCCGCACGATCCCACCGACCGCTTCACGTACTGGCCTCACCGCCTGGCGGCTGGCGGTGAGGCGCTGGCGCCGGAGCCGCGCGATAAGCACGTCCAGTTCATTGACGCGCGCGACCTGGCCGAATGGATTGTGCGCATGGTCGAGCGCGGCGCGACGGGGGTGTACAATGCGAACGGGCGCCCTGGCGAGCTGACGATGGCCGAGCTGCTCGACGCCTGCGTGCGGGTCGCGGGCAGCGAGACGACGCTCACGTGGATCTCCGAGCCGTTCCTGCTGGAACATGACGTCGGCGTGTGGATGGACTTGCCACTGTGGATCCCGACCGCTGAGACGGCGATGGCGGGCTTCCTCGAAGGCAGCGTGGCGCGAGCGCTCGCCGCTGGCCTCACCCTGCGTCCGCTTGAGGAGACGATCCGCGACACGCTCGCCTGGGACGCGACCCGCCCGCCGGACACGCCGCGCAAAGCCGGGCTGACCGCCGAGTGCGAAGCGGCGCTGCTCGCCACGTGGCACAATCGGGGGTGACGGGGAGAAGGGGTAGCGGAGAACGCGGAGTCCACGGAGCTTCGCGGAGAACGCGGAGAAGAGAGAGCAGAGAGATTCACCGCAGAGGGCGCAGAGGGACGCAACGGTCGAGCGAGAAAGGGTGAGGCGTCGTGGAGCGGGTCGCTCTGATTTCGGACATTCACGGTAATCTGCCGGCGCTGGAGGCGGTGCTGGCGGAGATTGCCGCCGAGGACATCGAGCGCATTGTGTGCCTGGGCGACGTGGCGACCCTCGGTCCCCAGCCGCGTGAGGTGATCGCCAGGCTGCGGGAGCTGGGGTGTCCGGTCGTGATGGGCAATACCGACGCCATCCTGCTCGCGCCCCAACCCGATGAAAGCGGCACCGGCGGCGACTTGAGCAACGAATACTTCGATCGGTGGACTGCCGCGCAGCTCGCTGCCGGCGATCTCGCGTACCTGCGCACGTTTCAGCCGGCGATCAGCCTGCCGCTGGGCGATGACGTGACGCTGCTGTGCTATCACGGCTCGCCGCGCTCGTACGACGAGCGCATCACCGCCGAGACGCCCGACGATGCGCTGCACGAGATGCTGGCCGCGATGCCGGCCCAGCTCTACGCCGGCGGCCACACGCACCAGCAGATGATGCGCCGCCACCGAGACGTGCTGGTGCTCAATCCCGGCACGGTAGGTTTCGTGAAGGATGCCATCCCGCCCGCGACGCCAGTCCGCAACCCCTCGTGGGCCGAGTACGCTGTCATCACGAGCGACGGTGGCAGGCTTGACGTTTCCCTGCGGCGCGTGCCGTTCGACCTCGATGCGCTCTTCGCCGCGATGGACGCCTCCGGCATCCCCCGCGCCCAGTGGCGGAAGGGCGACTGGCGGCGTATCTGAATGGAGGCACCGATGGAGATTTATCGCGTCATCCACAACGGCGACGTCATTGGATCGTCTCACCTGGAATATAGAGACTTAGCCATGGCCGTGGCCTTCGGGCGCTTCTATCCTTCGCCGGCATATGATACCATGCGTCCGATTTTCCGCAAGTTTACGCATGCGCAAGGTGACCGCGGACAGAGCGTTGATCAGGATGAGCTGAAACAATACTATGCGGCGCGCGATGCCCTTGGTCTGAAACTGGTCTCAAGCGACGGACTGGAGCTTGCTACCGGCCATATCCACATCGTAGATTGGGAAGAGGATGACGATCTCGAGATAGAAGTGCAGGTGGGCGATCACAGGTTTTGGGGCACAGTAGGCAGCGGGTGGCGAGGGCAAGTACTGGGTTAGTCTCACCGACGCTTCTTGTGCAGTCGTGCGGGAACATGGTATGAACTAAAGTCACTGAGGATGGTGCTCATACATGGCGAGCCGGCCTGAGCGAGACCTGTGGATTGACATCGCACGCACGATTGACGCCGCCGGGCGCGGCGAGCAACAACTCCCATCGCTCCAGCAAGCAGCTCATCGTCAGGGCACTACGGCCGAGGATTGGCAGGCACTGGCGGACACGCTGTATGCCCTCGCCCGCTACGGCGAGGCTGCCAACGCCTATGCCCGAGCCGTAGATCTGGTGCCCGATAGCGCGCGCAACTGGGCAGGCCTAGGGGAGACCTGTGACCTCGTTGGTCAACGCGAGGAAGCGATCAATGCCTACTTACGAGCGACAGCAATTGATCCTCACAACGGCGCAGTCTGGTCCAATCTGGCGAACCAATTGTGGTATCTTAGCCGCTATTCGGAAGCATCGGATGCCGTCAGCCATGCTCTTGAATTGGAGCCGAGCTCACCCACTGCCTGGATGCGTCTGGGCAATATCGAGGCAAGCCTTGGGCATCTGGAAGCGGCGGGCGTAGCCTACGATCACGCGCTGCAGCTCGCGCCAAACTACGCTACAGCGTGGCTCAACAAGGCAGAACTGCTTCGCTTCGACCTTCATCGCTATGACGAGGCGCTTCCGGTGTATGACGAGGCGCTACGGCGAGAGCCTACCCTCGCACGTGCGTGGACAGGCAAAGGAGACACGTTGCTTGCCCTCAAGCGGCATGAGGAGGCGCTAGCGGTATATACAATGGCGCTCACACTGGGAGACCAGCGAGCGAGAGTGTGGGCGAATCAGGGTGTCTGCTTATGGTATCTGCGGCGCTATGACGAGGCTCTCGCCGCGTATCAGCAAGCCATTGAGATCGAACCCAACACGGCGCTTCTATGGAAATGTCTGGGCGATGTTAACCTCAGTCGGCAGCACTGGCGCGCTGCCCTCCAAGCATACGAGCAGGCAATTTCCCTGGATCCCCTCTACAAAGATGCTTGGCGTCACAAGATCCACGTCCTCCTCAAACACGGGCGCATAGTCGAAGCAGTCAGGACACTCCTGCACGGAGCCAGTGTGATCACTGAGCACCAACTAGCCGCAGAATCAGATGTCCAGGGGCACGATCCAGACAAGCGTGTGACCCCACGGCAGTAACAGGTTTGCCAGCGACCGATATCGCTGCTCAGGGATGGGGAGGCAACGACCTATGCGGCTGCTGACAACTCGATATGTAAGATGCCTATGACAGCAGCGCGCGCAACTCGTCTGGGGTCGTAACCGGCCGCTGGCAGACGAACTGCTGGCAAACGTAGGCGGCGGGCTGGCCATCTACCAGCGTGCGCCCCTCCAGCAGCGGAACGGCGGTAATGGCGGAGGTGTTGTCGGGCGCGGCAACCGCGTGATGCTCGCAGCGATCGGTGCCGGTCTAGCGCTGGCTGGCGCACTCGCCGTCCGGCCGAAGACCGCCGCGCCTGCCGTGCGCTCGCGCGCGCAAGTCTGACCGGGAGAGGACGCGTGAGCACGAGTTCCCAGCTATGCTGCTAGGGAGTCTCGTGCTCACGTTGCGCCTACTGTCGGATATCGCGAGGTCAGCCGTTGCCGCTCTGGCCGTAGTCGCTACCACCCATCCCCTGGTTGCCAGTCGTGCCGCTCTGACCGCCCGACATGCCCTGGTCGCCCGTCAGACCGGTCTGGTCGCTGCCCATGCCGCTCTGACTGTACTGTCCCTGATCCTGACCATACTGGCCTTGGCCCGCCTGCTGGCCCAGGTCGCCGCCCATGCCCTGGTCCCCGGACGTACCTCTGCCGCGTTGGCCGTAGTCGCCAGAGGTACCGGACATCCCCTGATCGCCGGACATCCCCTGGCCCAGGCCGCCACCAGTGCCCTGTCCGGACTGGCCGGCCATCCCCTGATCGCCGCCGTATTGGCCTTGATCTTGTCCGTACTGGCCCTGGCCCTGGCCCTGGTCCATTTGCTGGTCCTGGTCCTGCCCAGTTTGTCCGTAGCGGCCCGGATCCTGTTGCGACATCCCCCGACCTCCGTGCTTCCGCGCCTCTGAGGCGCCGATGCAAGCGTTTGTCGCCGCTGCTCGATTGCGTGCGACGCATCTGGTAAGATGCTGCACGAACCGTGCCGCCTGCTCGTCGCCGTGCCGTCAAGGATTGTTGACGGCGCGTCAGAAGAGCTTGCCGCCGAGCGGCACGTCGCGTTCAGGGACGACCAGCACGACGTTGCCCTGCTCGTCGGGCACGCCGAGGGTCAGCACCTCGGACTTGAAGCCGGCGATGCGCCGCGGCGGGAAGTTGACGACGGCCAGCACCAGCCGCCCCGGCAGCTCGGCGGCGGTGTAGTGGACGGTGAGCTGCGCGCTCGACTGCTTGATGCCGATCTCCGGGCCGAAGTCTATGCGCAGCTTGTACGCCGGCTTGCGCGCGCCGGGTAGCGGCTCCGCCGAGAGGATGCGCCCGACACGCACATCCACCCGCTGGAAGTCGTCTATAGTGATCTCGCCCGGCCGCTCCTGGCCCGTCTGCTCGCCCTCGTCGCTCACGTCTCGTGCCTCCATCACACCCTTACCCCTCGCGCGCGGCCTGCTCGACGAACGATGCCACCAGCTCGCGGCAGAAGTCGGGGATGTCCTCCACGACGCGGCCCCAGACCACGTTGCCCTCGCGGAAGGCCGGCTCATCCACCCAGGTGGCGCCCGCGTTCTCCAGGTCGTCCTTGATGCCGCGCGAGCCGGTGAAGCGCATGCCATGCACGATTTTGGCCGAGGCAGCGACCCAGCCGGCGTGGCAGATCACGCCGATCGTCTTGCCCGCCGCATGGCACTCACGCACCAGCCGCAGCACGTCGGCGTCGCGGCGCAGCTTGTCGGGTGCCCAACCGCCGGGGATCACCAGTCCGAAGAGATCGCCAGCGCGCACCTCGCGCGCCACCGTGTCAGGCGTCGCCTCCAGGCAATGTTTGCCGGTGCAGGTGTCGTGATTGAGGCCGATCACCAGCACCCGCGCGCCCTCTTCGCGCAGCCGCATCACCGGCACCCAGAACTCCAGGTCCTCGAAGCCCGGCGCCACGAAGACGCCGATCGTCTTGCCCGCCAGCCGCCCTTGCCGCATGTTAGATCCCTCGCTTCCCACGCTGGTGTTGAACGCCATAGCGGCAGTATAGCACCGGCGCGGTCTGCCCTCGCCCCGCAGGGAGAGGGGCCGGGGGTGAGGACCTTAGCTGAAGTTCTTGATCGTGGGCCAGACGCTATGCAGGCTGGGGAACTTCGGCTGGCTGACGACGTAGATCGGCACGCCGTCTTCATAGGGCATGCAGTAATTGCACGAGGTGGTGCCGGCCACGCGTACGCTGCCGAAGTTGGCCTGCAACTGGCTGAGATCGAAGCCCCCGCCGACGACGATCAACACCTGGCCGGTGCAGGTCCCCGGACCCCAGATGTACCAGTTGTTGTGGGTCGAGATCACCGGCGGCAGGTTGTCGTGCGCGCCCAGGTACGAGATCGCTCCGGCCTCGCCATAGTTGCCAGCAATGATGCACGCCTGCTTCTGCTCGTCCGCGGGCATGGCGCGGTAGACGGCCGTCACCCGCGCCGTCAGGGTATCCCAGCCGAAGCGGTCGGCGAGCCACTGCGGCAGGACGCCGGTGGTGTGCTTCTCCATCTGCGCGCCCGCGTCGCCACCGAGGAAGCCGTAGGCACGCGCCCAGGTCGCCGGGGGCAGGATCGGCATCGCCAGCGGCGCCAGCAGCACGCCGGTGAGGACCATCAGGCCAACGTACGAGGGCAGTATCCATCGGCGTCCGGAGCGGGCACGCTCGTAGGTGCGCTCGAAGACCCCGGCTCCGGCGGCGTAGAGCATCGGATAGGCCGGGGCGAGGAAGTACGTCTTGGCGCTCTCCAGCGCGAAGATTACGAACAGCACCAGGTACATGACGCCCAGCGCGCGGTAGGGCTTGGCGGCCGGCGCGCGTAGAAACCACCACAGCCCCACCAGCCACAGCGGCGCGGTCAGCGGATTCATCGTGTAGAGCTGCTGGGCGAGAAAGCTCAGCGGCGACTGGATGACCAGGCGCTGGCTGTAGATGGCATAGAACTGCAGCGTGGGAGCACCGTTGGCGGCGTTCCACAGGATGTAGGGCACGAGGAAGGCGAACGCGATGGCGCCGCCGAGGTAGATCCAGCGCGTGCGGAACTGCGCGCGGCCGGCGGAGGTGCAGAGCAGCGCGATCACCAGCGCCAGGCCGAAGTAGAGGCCCGTCGCCTTGGTGAAGAGGTCGAGGCCGGCGAAGAGACCGAAGACCAGCCACAGCCGCGGCTGGTTGCGGCGCATCAGGCGGATGAAGACGTAGAACGCCAGCGCCCACCACAGCTCGTCGAAGGCGTCGTATGAGAAGATCGACCCCATCGCCAGGAAGGTGATGTTGACGAGCGCGGCCAGCGCTGCGATCACCTGTGCCGCACGCTTGCCGCCTAGCTCACGCGCGATCATGCCGGTGGTGAAGACCAGCGCGGCTGAAGCGGCGCCCGAGACGACGTGCAGCGCGATCAGGTTGTCGTTGGTGGTGAAGCGCAGCAGCGCGGCCACCCAGGCGATGAAAGGCGCGAAGTCCACGTAGCCGAAGGCCAGATGGCGCCCCGCGGCCATGTAGTACAGCTCGTCGCGGAAGTAGCCGTAGTTGTTGCCGAAGGCCACGTGGGCGATGAAATCGAGCGCCGCGAGATAGAGCAGAATGGCGGTGGCGCCGGTCAGCCGCTCGCGCGTGAAGAAGGTGGCGCGCAGGTTGGCGGCGCGAGCGGCGAGCGCCTGTGGGCTGACGGTCGTTTGCATGGCTGGCATCCTCTCAACGGCGACGGAAGGCGATCTGTAACCTGCGCACGCGCCGGGCGCATCTCCCCAAGTGGTCCCGGAGTCCAGAAGGACACTACGTCGCGCGGTGACGCCAAGTCAAGCAGGCGTGTGCATAGTGGTGATGAAGTACGTCAGCGCAGCGAAGAAGTGGCCCTTGTTCCAGCTTGACGCCATGTGCACAATGGAAGGTATGATGGCCATCAAACACTGATCTCCGTCGTGTCACGCCTGCACGCGGTCGTACAACCCGCTCATCAGCACGCGCGACGCGGCGGAGCACGCCGAGGGGCACAAGGGGAAGATCACCCATGGATGAAGCCTTGTTCCGATCGCTCGAATGGCGCTGCATCGGCCCGCATCGCGGCGGGCGCGTGGTCGCGGTAGCGGGCGACCCGACCGATCCGGCCACCTTCTACTTCGGCGCCTGCGCTGGCGGCGTCTGGAAGACCACCAGCGGCGGAGCGCTGTGGGAGAACGTCTCCGACGGCTTCTTCGGCACCTCGGCGATCGGCGCCCTGGCCGTCGCGGAGTCAGCACCCAACGTCGTCTACGCCGGCACTGGCGAGGCCACCATCCGCGGCAACGTCTCCCATGGCGACGGCGTCTATAGGTCCAGTGATGGCGGCCATAGCTGGCAGCATGTCGGTCTGGATGATACGCGCCACATCGGCGACCTCGTGATCCACCCCACCAACCCGGATGTTGCCTACGTCGCGGCGCTCGGCCATGCCTGGGGCCCGAATGCCGAGCGCGGCGTCTTCCGCACGCGCGACGGCGGCAAGACTTGGGAGAAGGTGCTCTACAAGAGCGAGCGCGCGGGCGCCGTCTCGCTCGCCATGGACCCGCACCACCCCGACACGCTCTACGCCACCATCTGGCAGACGCAGCGCATGCCGTACACGCTGTGGAGCGGTGGCGAGGAGTCCGGCCTGTGGCGCTCCACCGACGGCGGCGATACCTGGACCGACCTCTCGCGCCACAAGGGCCTGCCGCAGGACGGCGTCTATGGCAAGATCGGCGTGGCCGCCTCGCCCGCGCAGCCCGGCCGCGTCTGGGCGCTGATCGAGGCCAGCGACGTGCAGGGCGAGGACGCAGGCGGCCTCTACCGCTCGGACGACTGGGGCGAGACGTGGGAGAAGCAGACCGACAAGCCCGAGCTGCGCAAGCGCCCCTGGTATTACATGCACATCTACGCCGATCCCCAGCACGCCGACACCGTCTGGGTGCTCGACCTGGCGGTTTGGAAGTCCACCGATGGCGGCAAGACGTTCGTCGAGGTGCCCGATCCCCACGGCGACAACCACGATCTGTGGATCGACCCGCACGACTCGCGGCGCATGATCGAGGGCAACGACGGCGGCGCCTGTGTGACGTATGACGGCGGGCGCACGTGGTCCTCGATCCTCAACCAGCCGACCGCCCAGTTCTACCACGTCACCGCCGACGACGAGGTGCCCTACAATGTCTACGGCTCGCAGCAGGATAACTGGGCCATGCGCCTGCCCAGTCTCGACTTCGAGGGCGCCATCTCGTGGAAGGACTACGTCGAGCCGGGCGGCGGCGAGAGCGGCTACATCGCCATCTCCAAGAAGCCGCCGCACAAGGTCTTCGGCGGTGGCACCGGCACCGGCAACGGGCACGGCCGCCTGATCGCCTGGGACCCGCGCACCGACCAGAAGCGCAACGTCACTCTGTGGCCCGAGGTGCATGGCAGCGGCGTCGGCGCCGAGGAGCATCGCTACCGCTTCCAGTGGACCTTCCCGGTCGAGTTCTCGCCCCACGACCCCGACGCGCTCTACATCTGCTCCAACCACGTCCACGTCTCGCGCGACGAAGGATCGAGCTGGGAGGCGATCTCGCCCGATCTGACCCGCAACGACCCCGAAAAGCTGCGCGCCTCGGGCGGGCCGATCACCGCCGACAACAGCGGCGCCGAGATCTACTGCACGATCTTCGCCTTCCGTGAGTCGCCGCACGAGGCAGGCGTCTTCTGGGCCGGCTCCGACGACGGGCTGATCCACCTCTCACGCGACGGCGGGGCAACCTGGCAGAACGTCACGCCGCCAGGGCTGCCGGAGTGGTCGCTGGTCAGCATCGTCGAGCCATCGCCCCACGCCAGCGCGCCAGGGACGGCGTACGTCGCCGCCACGGCCTACAAGCTGGACGACCGCCGGCCGTACCTCTTCAAGACCGACGACTACGGTGCGAGCTGGAGCGCAATCGCCGAGGGATTGCCGGAGGAGGCGATCACGCGCGTGATCCGCGAGGACCCCAGCCGCCGCGGCCTGCTCTACGCCGGCACCGAGACAGGCGTCTTCATCTCGTTCGACGACGGCGCCCACTGGCAGCCGTTCCAGGGCAATCTGCCGGTGACGCCGATCCACGATTTGATGGTCAAAGGCACCGACCTGCTCGCCGCCACCCACGGCCGCTCGTTCTGGATTCTCGACGACCTCTCGCCGCTGCACCAGATGCAGGCCGACCAGGACTCGGCGCCAGCCACGCTCTACGCGCCGCGCGAGACCGTCCGCTTCCGTGTCTACGACCGCTCCGGCATGTCGTCGTCGAATCCGCCCGGCTACGCGAACTATCAGCTCACCGGCCCCGTCACCGTCGCCTACCGCGACACCGTGAAGGCTGACGGCACGAAGACGAAGCGGTATTTCGACGCCGGCCAGAACCCGCCGATCGGCGTCATCATCCACTACGCCTTCGCCCAGAAGCCGGAGGATGAGGTGACGCTCGCGATCCTCGACGCCGAGGGCAACGAGGTACGCAGCTACTCCAGCAAGGGCGAGAACGGCAAACCCAACGGCAAGCGCGTGCCGGCTGAGGCGGGCGCCAACCGCTTCGTGTGGGACTTCCGCGGGCGGGCGCCGACCGCGCTCGAAGACGACCCCAAGAAGGACGACCCGTCTGCCCAGGCGCAGGAGGCGGGCATCGCCCCGCGGATGCTGCCTGGCGATTACCAGGTGCGCCTGACTGTCGGCGATACGGTGCTGACCCAGCCATTCACGCTGGCGCCGGACCCACGGCTGCCCGTCACTGCTGAGGAGTTGCGCGAGCAATACACGCTCAAGGCGGCGATCCGCGACCGCGTGGACACGGTCAACATGGCCATCAACACGATCCGCCGCCTGCGTAAGCAGCTCGCGGACTGGGAGCAGCGTGCCCAGCGCAACCAGTCACAGGGGCAGGCCGGCGAGCAGGCGAATCAGGCGGGCGAGGTGGCGGATGCGGCGAAGCAGTTGGGTGAGAAACTTGCGGCGCTCGAAGCCGAGCTGATCAACCCCGGACCCGATAAGCCGCGGCCGGGCGCCTTCCGCCTCAAGGAGAAACTCGCCGCCCTTAGCGCGATGATCGACGAGTCCGACGACACCCCGACCCAGGGCGCGCGCGAGGTCTACGCCAATCTCGCCGAGCAGGTGGACGAGCGCCGCCAGCAACTCGACGCGCTGCTGGCCGAGGAGGTCGCGGCCTTCAACGGGCGCGTCCAGGCGGCGGGGCTGCCTGCCGTCGGGGAGTGAAGGGTCCTCGCCGCCAACCCTCCTCGTCCTGAGGGGCGAGGGGGAAGGCAGAGGGAGACGGAGAACGCGAAGCACGCGAAGTGAGCGCGAAGGACGCGAAGAAGGGAGCAGAGATTCACCGCAGAGGAAACGGAGGAAACGGAGGGCGGAGAGCGGGAGGGAGCAGAGGGAGAGGGAGAGAGAGGAACCGCCGAGGATGCAGAGGAGGTTCGTAGGGGCGGGATCAGCGTGCGCGCGGGCGCGCAAAGGGATTCTCCACTGGCTGAGGGCGAGGCCAGCCTCGCCGCTACACCCGGCGAGAGGGTGGTACGTAGCGCGGAAAAACACCCACGCCCCGGCGATCCGTGTGGACCGTAGGGGCGCGGGAAGCGGCTTGCAGGGAGCCGATACGCAACGGCTCACGTGCCGGACGGGGCGTTCGGCTGCTCGCCGAGTTGCTCTGCGGGCACCAGCGCCGGCTCCTCGGCCACCGGGTACATCTCCGGCGCCGGCGGCACTGTCTTGCCGCCCGAGGTAGCCGCCGCGGCGGCCACCTTCTCGCGCGCCTGCTGATCCGTGGCCGCACTGCCCGGCTCGACCGCTGGCAGCAGCGCCAGCTTGATCACCTGATCCATGGATTCGACCAGCGTGATGTTCATATCGGCGCGGATCTTGGCCGGGATCTCGGCGAGGTCCTTGCTGTTCTCGGCCGGCACGAGCAGATTACGAATGCCCACCGCGTAGGCGGCAAGCGCCTTCTCTTTGAGGCCGCCGATCGGCAGCACGCGGCCGCGCAGCGTGATCTCGCCGGTCATGGCGAGGTCGCTGCGCACGGGGCAGCGGGTCAGCGCCGAGATTACCGCCGTCGCCATCGTGATGCCCGCCGAGGGGCCGTCTTTGGGCACGGCGCCTTCGGGCAGGTGGATGTGGATGTCGAGGCTCTCGTTGAAGTTCTCAGGGATCTCTAGCGCCGCGGCGCGTGAGCGGATGTAGGAGATCGCCGCGCGCGACGACTCCTGCATCACGTCGCCGAGCTGGCCGGTGACCATCACGCCGCCCTTGCCGGGCATCGTGACCACTTCCACCGGCAGCAGCGTGCCGCCGTGCTCAGTCCAGGCCAAGCCCGTGGCAACACCCACCTGGCCGCGGTCCTGCGCCTTATCGGGCATGTAGCGCGGCACGCCGAGGAACTGCTCGACGTTCTTCTCGGTGATGCGCAGCCGGGCGTTGGGCTTCTGCACGATGCGCAGCGCCGCCTTGCGGCAGATGGTGGCAAGCTGGCGCTCCAGCCCGCGCACGCCCGCCTCGCGAGTGTAGTGCGAGATGATGTAGTGCATCGTGGCCTCGGGCACCTGCACCTGGCTGCGGCCCAGGCCGTGCTCCTCCAGCACCTTGGGCAGCACGTAGCCCCGCCCGATGGCGACCTTCTCTTCCTCGGTGTAGCCGGGGATCTGCACGATATCCATGCGGTCGGCCAGCGGCCGCGGAATGGAGTAGCGATTATTGCCGGTGCAGAGGAAGAAGACCTCCGAGAGGTCGTAAGGTACTTCGAGGTAGTGGTCGGCGAAGGTGTTGTTCTGGTCGGGGTCGAGCACTTCCAGCAGCGCCGCCGCCGGGTCGCCGCGGTAGTCGCTGGCGAGCTTATCCACCTCGTCGAGCAAGAAGACCGGATTGACGGTGCCGGCGGTCTTCATCGCCTGGAGGATGCGCCCCGGCAGCGCGCCAACATACGTGCGGCGGTGGCCGCGGATCTCGGCCTCGTCGTGGACGCCGCCCAGCGAGATGCGCACGAACTTGCGCCCCAGCGCGCGCGCGATGGACTTGCCTAGTGTCGTCTTGCCAACCCCTGGCGGGCCGACCAGGCACAGGATCGGCCCCTTGTGCGCGGCGGACTTGCGGGCGGTCTCGTCGGTGGGGCTGCCATGCGCGGCGGCCTCGCGCTGGGCGTGCAGCATGCGAAGCTGGCGCACCGCCAGGAACTCCACGATGCGTTCCTTGACCTTCTCCAGCCCGAAATGGTCCTCGTCGAGCACCTTCTGGGCGTACGTCATGTCGAGACGGTCTTCGGTACGCTCGTTCCAGGGCAGAGCCAGCACCCAGTCAATGTAGTTGCGCAGCACCACCAGCTCGGCGGAGTGCGCCGGCATGCGCTCGAGGCGGTCCAGTTCCTTGGTGACGCGGGCCGCGACCTCTTCGGGCAGGCCCTTGGCGGCAATCTTCTCGCGCAGCTCGGCCACCTCGCCGGCCTGGTCGTTGCCCAGCTCTTCCTGGATGGCGCGGAGCTGCTCCTTGAGGTAGTACTCGCGCTGGTTCTTGTCCACCTGCTGGCGGACCTTCTGGCGAATCTTGTTCTCGAGGTCGAGGATCTCGATCTCGTTGCCCAGCGTCACACAGACCTTTTCGAGCCGCGCCAGCGGGTCGATCGTCTCGAGCATCTCCTGCTGCTGGGCGAAATCACCGTAAAGGTGGACGGCGAGGGTATCGGCCAGCTCGCCGGGCTGATCGATGCGGGCGACGGTGGCGATGTCGTCGGCGTTGAAGCGCCGGCTGAGCTGCGCGAAGCGCTCGAACAGCCCCTGCGTGTGGCGCACCAGCGCCACCGCCTGTGTGGCATCGTCCGCCTGTGCGCGCAGCTCGTCGGCGACCACACGCAGGTAGGGATCCTGCGCCACCCAGCGGTCGACCCGCACGCGGGCGATGCCCTCGACCACCACTTGCAGGGTGTTGTCGCCCTGGGTCTCTTGCTGCTTCAGCTCGACCAACGTGCCAATGGGGAAGACGTCGTCGGGGCCGGGCGAGTCAATGTCGCCGTGGCGCTGCGCCGAGACGACGAAGCGCCGCCCGTGGTCGCTCGCCTCACGCACGGCCAGGACGGACTTGTCGCGACCGATGGCGAGCGTCACCTTCATGTCGGGGAAGATGACGGTATTCTTGAGCGGAACGAGCGGATACTCGCGCACAGGCGGCGGCGCCAGCGCAAGCTGCTCGGCGGCGGGTTCTTGCTGCGCCTCCTCTTTCGGCGGCTGATGTGCCGATTTGTTCATTGGATGAATTCCTCGCTCCAGCCAGTGCGTATGTGATGCCTGGGATATGGTAGTTGCCAGTGACGGGCGGCGCCAGGCGGGCGAGCAGTCCACGCGCGGAACGCGGAAGCCTCGCGGGCCGGCGATACCCAATCAGATCAGAGTGGAAAAGTGCTTGCCGGTGCCATGCCGCTGTCCGTTCCCCAGAGAACGACGCAGCGCGGCACGACGGCGCCTTCGCGGCGCGCCCCGCCTTGGGCAGCCAGCGGGCAGGGAATCATGCCGACTCGTCCTCCAGCTCGATGGCACGCGCCTCACTGCGCGTGATGAACTGGGCGGGCTTGCGGTTGACGATCACCTCGCCGTCGATCACCACCTTCTTGACGTCGGCGCGAGAGGGGATCTCGAACATCACGTCAAGGAGGACCTCCTCGATGACCGTCCGCAGGCCGCGCGCGCCGGTCTTCTGCTTGAGCGCGCAATCGGCGGTGGCTTCGAGCGCGTCGTGGGTAAAGACCAGCTCGGCGCGGTCGAGGTGGAAGAGCTTCTGGTACTGCTTGACGATGGCGTTCTTCGGCTCGGTGAGGATGCGGATCAGCGCTTCGTGGTCGAGGTTCTCCAGCGAGACCGTCACCGGCAGGCGGCCGACGAACTCGGGGATCAGGCCAAACTTGAGCAGATCGTCGGGGGTGACGTGAGAGAGCGCCTCGTCGGTCATCTGCGTCGTCTGCTCGACCGCCTTGAACCCCAGCAGCTTGTGGCTGCCCAGCCGCTGCTCGATGATCTTGTCCAGCCCCTCGAAGGCGCCACCACAGATGAAGAGGATGTTCTGCGTGTTGATCTGGATGAAGTCCTGGTGCGGGTGCTTGCGGCCGCCCTGCGGCGGGACGTTGGCGATCGTGCCTTCGATGATCTTGAGCAGCGCCTGCTGCACGCCCTCGCCCGACACGTCGCGGGTGATCGAGGGGTTGTCGGCCTTGCGGGCGATCTTGTCGATCTCGTCAATGTAGACGATGCCGCGCTCGGCCCGCGCGACGTCGAAGTCGGCCATCTGGATCAGGCGCAGCAGAATGTTTTCGACATCTTCGCCGACGTAGCCGGCCTCGGTGAGGGCGGTCGCGTCGGCGATACAGAAGGGAACGTCGAGGATTTTGGCGAGCGTCTGGGCAAGATAGGTCTTACCGCAGCCGGTGGGGCCGATAAGCAGGATGTTGCTCTTGGCCAGCTCCACGTCGTCGATCTGCATCCCCGAATTGATGCGCTTGTAGTGGTTGTAGACGGCGACGGAGAGGGTGCGCTTGGCGCGATCCTGGCCGATGACGTACTGGTTGAGCTGGTCGTAGATCTTACGCGGCGTGGGAATCTTGCCGGTGGAGACGCGGGGCCGTGTGGAGGATTGCTCCTCCTCGATAATCTCGCGGCACAGGTCCACGCACTCGTCGCAGATGTAGACGCCCCCTGGACCGGCAATCAGCCGCTGGACTTGGTCCTGGCTCTTGCCGCAGAACGAGCAGCGATAGGTCATGCGTGTTCCCTTCGTCGTCGCCACGTTGCTACCACCCTCTCGTTGCAGACGATCCGCCACTGAACCGCGGCCGGCGTCACGACGTTGTTGTCGCCCGATGGGACGCCGGCCAGCCGTCCGGGGACGCTTATGCGCGCCCGGAGCAGCGGTCCGTCGGCCCCGTTCAGATGAAGTGTACCGCCGAAAGAGTACGCGCTACATCACAAGACGATCTCCCCGCCTCGCCCTGGCCCCGCAGGCAGCGTGCCCACAGAGCACGATAAGCGGGTGGATCGCCCAAACGGCGTAGCCCGATACGTTTGGCACGAGCAGCTCCGCTGACCCAGCAATGACGCGATGATGGCGCCACGCCTTTCGCATATGATCGCGGGGATGTGTGATCCGAGACCCAACTCGCGCGGGTTCGTCGCCAGCGACGTTCTCCCCACGGTATAGCACACGCACTTTACAAAAGAAAAGATTTGGGCCGTCCTTCCCCTGTCCAAAGAAGAGACAGGAGCCCTCTGGCCCAAGGATGGGTCGGGTTCCATACGGAACCCCGCAATCTGACACTCCCCATGCTTTCAGGCCTGGGGGTTCTCGCGACCGGCCGGGAAGCCGTCTAGCGGGTGGGGCCGCACGGCTACCGGAACTGCTTTACACGACAGGGCTGCCCGCCCCGAATCCCACGCGATGTAGTGTAGCACACTACGGGATAGCGACGCTATCACCCTGGCTTCAGCACCAGGGCCTGTGCTCCACGGCGAAGCCTTCTCTCACCTACAACGTGTAAGTCCTACCCCGGTATCGGCCGTGGTACGCCGCATCGGCGCACCGCATCCGTCGCGGGCTTGGACTACTCCACCGGCTGTGCCGGCTCTTCGGCAGCCGCGGCAGGCTCAGCGCCGGCCTTCGGCTGCGCGGCCTCAGCCGCCTCAGACGTTGCTGCCGCCTTGGCGCGTCGCGGTTTCGCGGACTCCGAGTCGGCAGGTTTGGATTCTGCCGCCGTCTCCGCGCTCGCCTCAGCTGCTTGCGTGGATGCTGGTGCCGGCTCAGACTTGGCCTGTGTCGTTGCCGCTGGCGCCGTTGTCTCTGCCGGGGTGGCCGGCCGCGCTGGCTGCGCTGGCTTCGGCTCGGTCTTGGCTGCCTTGGTGGCTGGCTTCGCCGGCGCCGCCTCCGCCTTCGCCGCAGGCTGAGTCTGTGCCGATTCCGCGGCAGCGCCCGGCTGCGCGGGAGCCTCGGCCCCGCTCCCCTCAGCGGTGGCAGGCGCAGCTTCGGCGGCGATGGCCTCACCCTCGGCGGCGGCCGCTGTGGCGCCGGCCTCGCCGGCTGCGTTCTGCTGCGCGAGGTCGAGCAGCAGGTCGGTGGCCTTCTCACGCGCCAGCCGGTGCGAAATGGAGCTGCGCTGGCCCGCGCTCAGATCGCGCAGGCGGCGGCGCTTGCCGCCCAGGGCGGTGACGAAGTTGAGCCACTGCTCGATCTCGTTGTCGCCCACGGGGATCTGCTCGGCCTCGGCCACCGCGTCGAGCACCATCTCGCGCTTGGCGCGGCCCTCGGCTTCGGGCCGCAGCTCTTCGCGATACTGCTCCTCGGTTTTGCCGCTCATCTGCAAGAACGTTTCGAGGTCGAGCCGGCTCTGTCCCAGCATGTTGCGCAGCTCGTCGAGCATGTGCTCCACTTCGTCGTTGACGACGACCGGGTGGACCTCGGCCTGCGCCTGGTCGGTCACCTCCTTGAGCACAGCATCGCGGAACTCACGCCGCGCCTCGGTCTCGCGCTGGCGTTCGAGCTGCTCGCGGTAGCTGGCGCGCATGCCTTCCAGCGTCTCGAACTCGCCGGCGGCCTTCGCCAGCTCGTCGTCCAGCTCGGGCAGCTCGCGCTCCTTGACGGCCTTGACGGTGACGTCGTACTGCGCCTCTTTGCCGGCTAGCTCGGCGTTGGCGTAGCCTTCGGGGATTGTCGTAGTGAACTGCTTCGACTCGCCCTCGCGCAGGCCCACAAGCTGCTCGTCCATGCCGGCGTAGATGCCGGGGCGGTCCTCGACGAGCTGGAACTCGGTGTCATGCAGATCGCTGATCTGGCGGTCGCCGGCGGTCAGGTGCAGGTCCATCGTGAGCTGGTCACCGATCTGCGCGGGGCGCTCGACGGGCAGCCACATCGCCTGCTGCTCGCGCGTGCGCTCGACCATACGCTCGACGTCTTCATCGCCGACGGCGGTGCTGGGGTAGGGGACGCTGGTTGCGTGATAGTCGCCGAGCTTGACGGGCGCCAGCACGGGGACGCGCGCGGTGAAGGTGTACGGCTCGCCCATCGTGAACTCAGGCGCCTCGACCTCGGGCTGGGCGAGCGGGGTCAGCTTGTGCTCGCGGACCGCGTCACGGTAGGCGGAGTCTACGAGGTCTTCGAGTCCCTCCTGGTAAAGTGTTTCCTTGCCCACCATGCGCTCGATCATGCTGCGCGGGGCGTGGCCGGGGCGGAAGCCCGGCACTTTGTACTTCTGGACGAGCTTGCGGTAGGCGCGGTCCGAGGCTTTCTCCAGCTCGGCCCAGTCAAGCTCGACGTGCAGGACGGCCTCGCTCTCGGACGGCCGTTCGATAGTGACGTTCAAAGCATCCTCCGTTGCGACGCTCGCGGCTCGCCCGCGCTGGCCGCGACATTCAGCGTCCGTCCCGGCGGCGCGCCGTCGCGTCGTCCATTCGTCTATTATATCGCAGTCGGGACGCGGAATGGCGGTCGAATCCGCGCCTGCTCTAGATGCGAGAGCACCCAGTGTAGGGGCGAGCCATGGCTCGCCTGTGCGTGCGTCACGGGCAACGACAACCGGCGATTGAAACCGCGCCTGGAGGGCGGTTGAAACCGAGCCGGCGGTTGAAACCGCGCCTGGAGGGCCTGCGGCCGCGAAGTCCGCCGTCGCGGACTAGAGACGGGCTGCGGACACAGCGCGCGGGCAGGAACGATGAATGCTCGTCCCCGCCCGCACGTGGCATACCGAATCGCACGACGATCACACAATCCGCCGCGATCTTGTTCTCGATGGTCGCATAGATGGGATGGTGGGCGCTGAGAGACTCGAACTCTCACGGGTGTTGCCCCAACGGATCCTAAGTCCGCCCTGTCTGCCAATTCCAGCAAGCGCCCCAGCATGCGACCATGCGCAACACCGTATTGTGGTCGCGACGCGCAGCGAATGTCAAGCAAGCGCGAGCAGGCCAATGGGAAAAAGATCAATCGCTGAGCGATGTCGTTTCCCTCCCGCGCTCTGGCGCTGTATACTGCGGCCACAGGCGGGCAGCGAGGGGAGGCGGGCACGTGGGCGTGGCAGACGAGGGCAGCAAACGGGCAGTTGGTAATGCATGGGGCGACGACATTTCGCCGGAGCGGCAGGCGGAGTTGGAGCAGCGGCTGCAAGCCTGGGAACAGGAAGCCGACCACCACAGTGAGCAGAGAGGGCCGTTTGACCGCGGAGAGACTATCCTGCGGCTCACTGGAGCCGACGTATTCTGGCTGGCGGCGCGGACCCTGGCGAGGGTGAGCGATGCGGGGGCAATCGCGCAGCAGGAACTCCGGCTCCGGCAGGCGCAACACGATGTTGTGATGCGAACTCAACTCGAAAGGGCAACTCTACCTCTCAGCAACGCTAGTATCCCCAGTGTGAACCTTTCCGGTGCCGAAATGCTAGGAGCGGACCTCTCCGGTGCAATACTGAGTGGGGCCAATCTCTCTGGCGCCGACATGTTGGGGGCGAATCTCTCCAGCGCGATACTGAGCGGGGCCAACCTCTCTGGCGCCGGGATGCTCGGTGTGAATCTCTCTCACGCCAACCTCCTGGGAGCGCACCTCTCCAATGCCTATCTGCTTGGTGCGAACCTCTCTCATGCAACCGCAAGTGGCGTGGACCTGTCGTGTGCCAACCTACGCGAGGCAACCCTTTACCGCGCTTACTTGTACCGCGCCAATCTGTCTCAGGCTGGCTTGGTTGGTGCCAATCTGTTGGGAGCCAACTTGAACGGAACGGATCTCAGTGGAGCCGACCTACGCAGTGCGCGCCTGAACATCGAGACCGGCTTGCGCGAGACACGCCTCTCGACAACGACTCTGCTGGCTGATGTCGTCTGGAATAGTGCCCCGGTCTCGCTGGTGGACTGGGAGAGGTTGCCAACTGTCGGCGACGCGACACGGGCAGGTGAGCGCCGAGACCTGGAAGGGAAGAAGAAGGATGCGGTGCGGCGGCTTGCCGAGTATGAAGCGGCGGTGAGAGCGTGCCGACTACTCGCTGTCGTGCTACGCAGTCAAGGTCTGAATGAGCACGCCGACCGTTATGCTTATCGAGCGCAACTGATGCAGCGGGTGGTGCTGCGGCGGCAGGGCCAGCCCCTACGATGGCTCGGCTCGCTTCTTCTAGACACCATCGCGGGCTATGGGTACCGGCCCCTGCGCACGCTGTTCTGGTATCTGGCCGTCATCGGTGCGTTTGCCTTCGCCTACTTCCAGGCCACCCACGGTGCGCTCACGTTCGGCCTGCCGCCCAGCCACGTCCAGCCGCTGGCATGGTATGAGGCGTTGGTCCTGAGCGTCAGTTCATTCCACGGGCGTGGCTTCTTCCAGCCAGTACAGAGCCTGGGCGATCCGGCGGCTATCCTGGCGGCTGCTGAGGCGGTACTGGGCCTGTTCATCGAGATTTCGTTCATCGCGACGTTCACTCAGCGGTACTTCGGCAAGTAGCTTAGGCCAAACACTGCTCGCCCCAGGCCCATCGTATGACGAGACTTTTCTTCCTCTCACAGCGAGCCTATACTGGCGCTACAGGTGAAAGTGAGGGAGAGCGTGGACAGACTTGTGTTCATGCTCAGGAGAGATCACCATGATGCTAGATGACCTTGACCTGCCTGCGGTTGGTGACCTGCGTAGCGCTTTCAGTGCTGTAGATGAGGCCAGAGTTTTGCGCGAGACCGTCGAGGCGAACGCGGTTGAAGCGCTGGAACGAGTCCACGATGCGGTCGTCACGCTTGCTCTGCAAGTCGGCGACGATACCGACCTTACGAGCCAGGTGATCCAATACCTCTACTGGATGGAGCCAGACATCAAAGTGGCGTGGCTGGCGGAAGCATTCAACCTCAAGCAGCACCAAGTTGTCCAACTGGCCGGCCAGGCGAGCCTCCCGCTGACCTGCTCGCGCTGTGGCAGCGAGTATCGCATCATCGTGAACAGTCGGACTGAGATGCAGGGCAGGCAACGACGCTCTTGGTGGGGCAGTAACGGCATCCATGCGATGTGTGCCCAATGCCGTGAAGTTGTCATGAACGAACAGCACAAGCGAGCAGCAGCCGAACAGGCAACACGAGACGCCCGCCTCGAGCAACTTCGAACCATGCCATATCGAGAGTATCTGAAGACGCCGGAGTGGCAGGACCGGCGGGTGAAGCAGCTGCGGCGGGCCGGATTCCGCTGTCAGGTCTGCAACGCGAGTCGGACGCAACTCAACGTTCATCACCGAACATACGAGCGACGAGGCATTGAGGATTTCAAAGACCTCATCGTTCTGTGCTCCGATTGTCACGCTCTCTTCCACGCTCAGGGCAAATTAGCGCGGGAAGAATAATGGAGACCGCTTCTGCGTGAATGTCGTAGCTCCGCGTGCCTCGCCGCGGGTCACCTGCTCTTGCGCCTCGGCGAGCAGGCGGTCGAGCACGAGGTCGTGCGGCTCGTCAAGCGCGGCCTGCCAGCGACGATCTTCCGCCAGGTCGGCTTCGATCAGCGCGGCGAGGGCGTCTTGCTCCTCGGCAGGCAGCGCGGACAACTGGTCAACGACACGCCGCAAGCGCTCGGTCAGCATTGAATAACCCTCCGAATGGCGAGCGGGAAGCTGGCTGCATCATACCATACACATGTCCGACGGTCGCTCACTTCGCGATCGTGAACGTGTCCGATTGGGCGAGCGATCGATTGGCCGTTCCGATCGGCGGTGGCAGGTCCAGCGCAGGTGGTGCGTACGAACCACGTCCAGGTGTAGTCTCCGGAGCTGTGCATCGGCGGTGGCGTCGCCGTGGAGTCCGTTGGCGGTCGAGCCGTCACAGTAGCGCACGCTGAGGCTGAGCGAGGCGCGCGTTGATTCACACGGCGGCGCCCTCACGGTGAGACACCGCGGGCTCGTGGTGGCACCCGTTCTGCGGCGGCCAGGCGCGGGGAAGTCATCCCTGGGAGGAGGGAGCGCATGGGATGGCTTGTTATTGGTCTGGTCGTCCTCGTCATGCTGGACGTGCTCTGGACGGGCGATGACGGGTGAGTGACGCGCCGGGTAGGTAGCACACAACGAGTGCGCTGCCGCCTCGGCAGGTGCGGGCGTCTCTGCCCTGTCAACCGCCGGGGCATGAAGCCTCTACCCCTTATCTAGCGGCGAGCGGCTGCCTCAGCAGCCACCGCGAGACTGGAATACGCCGCGATATCCGCTTTTCACCGCCAGCCCGGTATGGCCCGGCAGATGCGACCGGCGCCTGTGCTCCGGCGGCGGGAAGCAGCCGCGAATCGCTCAGGGAATTTGGGCGTCGTCCGCGAGATCAAAGCAGCTCGTCCAGGTCGCGACGTCCAGGTCGCGCTCCTCGCCGCATGCCACTCGCTCGTGCGCCTCGGTGGGCAAGCGGCCGAGCACAAGGACGTGCTGCTCATCGAATACGGCCTGCCAGCGACGACCGTGCGCTGGCTCGGCAGTGGTGAGCGCGGGATGTGCGACGCGATCGGAGGGAGATGGATCGAGCGACGTGGGCCTCGTGGGTCGCGGTTCTGTGATGCAACCGAGATTTTGCGCGGTCATTTCGTCATGCTTTTGTGATGTGAGTGTGTCTGGCTATGCGGGGATTGCTGGAGGTACTCGATATGAGTGGCCGCTGAGGATGATGTGAGAAGGCGTGGCTGTAGTTGCAGGACGGCAAGACGGCGAGCCGGAAGCATGGAGTATCAGGCACGGCGTGCGGCGAGGAGCAGAGACGCAAGCCGACATCGCTTCACTGTGTCTGGGGCATGCCGGCCGACAGCCAAAGGAGGCTGTACCCATGAAGTATGCACGCATGTTGACAGCCACAGTGCCAGTAGACAAGATCGTGGACGTCACCCAAACCTACGAGCAGACCATCGTGCCCGCCCTCAAACCTGTGGCTGGATTCTTGGGGGTCTATCTGTTTACCAGC
>DASVAA010000050.1:0-9683 GCA_036376595.1 Ktedonobacterales bacterium
AGCGGAGTATGGAGCAGCGACTCGTCAAAATGCTGGGCAATTCCGCCAAGCATGTGCTGACCGGCCTGCGGCGCGCGTTCTACGCGGTGGCGCTGACCGGCCTGATCGTCGCGCTCGTGGCGGCGGTGGCGACCATCGTCGTTGCCTGGGTCTTGACCAAGCAGTTCCCGCCGCAAGGCCCGACCTACCTGGCTGCCGCCGCGCTGGCGATCTCGTTTGGCTACGCGGCGGCGATGACAGTGGCGATCGGCGAGCTCCTGCGCGCCATCATCAAGGCTGTCGAGCTGATCGTCGAGGAGGCCGAGAAGCTGGAGCGCAAGGTCCAGCAGGAGGTCGGCGTGTTTGCCGAGCGTGCCGGCCAGGAGGCGATCAAGGTGGGCCGTGAGGCCGTCACCGATACGGGCGCCGCGGTGCGCACTGTCGCGGGCGACGCCGGCACGGTGGGCCGCATGGCCGCGGGGGCCGTTGGTGGTGTCGTCGGCGGCGTGGGCCACGAGGTCCACAGCGTCGAGCACGGCATCACCTCTCATTTGCCGGGCCACCACGAGCGCGACAGCTCCGGCGCCGCCGGCCGTTAGACCGCGCATCCCACGATGCCCCGTCACGATATGTGGCGGGGCATTTGTCGTGGCGCGAGCAGCATGGTGATCCAGTCCCCCCTAATTTGCGGCAGCCCTACCGTTGGTGCTAGTCTGAGGGCACAAGGGATTGCTTGCGGTTCTGAGAACGCGCGGGGGGCAGTGGCAGTGGAGGTCTGGCGCAAGCACAAGCGGCGGCTGGGACTGGGGCTGGTCTGTGTGGCGCTGGTGGCGGGATCGCTGGCCTACGTCGTCACGGGATCGCGGCTCTACACCCAGTACCACAACGCCTTTGCCAATTACCAGCTCGAATCCGGCGCCTGCGGCGCGATGGTCGCCTGGGCGCCGCCGCGCGCGATCTACACTGGCCTCTACGTCAATCAGCCGGATCCGCTCTCCCTGCGCTACCGCGCGGCCTCGCCGCAGCGGCTGCGTATCACCATCGGCATTCCGCAGCTCACGCAGGACCAGACCTACGAGGTCACCGGCGGCGAAGCCTTCCAGTCACAGACCTTCAAGCCGCCGGTCATCAGCTCGGCGGCGCTCGACACGCTGGTGAGCGCGGGCCAGCGCGAGGGGCAGATCGACCTGCGCGTGCAGGGGAAGGGCGGCGGATCGGCGCTCTGCCAGACTTCCTCGCCGGTGACGCTCTACTCGCGCCAGTGGATGCACTGGTTTGACTCCGCCACTGGCACCGACTACTCGCCCTATCTCGCCGGATGGGTCACGCCGCACGCGCGTGCCATCACCGATCTCATCGGCCGCGCGACACAATGGCTGGCGCAGCATCCCGCGAGCTACCCCAGCACGACCAGCCTGGCCGGCTACAACGCAACGAACGACACCAATGACGTGATCAACCAGGTGAACGCCGTCTTTGACACGCTCCAGGCCGAGTACCACATTCATTACGCGGGCGACAACGCGCTCTACAGCCAGGACGCCAGCCAGATCATCAAGCTCCCCGCCGACGTGCTCAGCTCGCCCTATCCCACCGCGATGTGCGTCGAGTCCACCGCGATCATGGCCTCGGCCGTCGAGGCGCTGGGGATGCGGCCGTACTTCGTGATCGTGCCGGGGCACGCCTTCCTCGGTGTGGCGCTGGGGCAAGATGCGAACGCGCCGTTTGGCTACTGGGAGACGTCGTACCCGCAGCCCGGTGTGACCGGCGCCCAGGCGCTGCTGGACGGCACGAATAAGTATGAGGCGGCCCAGGCAAAGGGTCAGGTGCTTCGCGTGATCGACGTGGAGTACGAGCGCACGCAGGGCATCGCGCCGATCGAGTAGCGCGGCAAGGAGCGGATGCCGATATGGCGGGCGACGATTTCTTCACCTGGTACAGCGCGGGAGCGTACGGCGGACTCGTCTGCGCGCTGGTCACCGCCGCCGTCATCGCGATGATCGCGCTGCGCGGTCGGCGTGGCGCGCCACGTCAGGTGGCCGCGGCGGTGCTGGCATGCCTGGCGGGTGCGGTGCTCACGCTGCCCGCCGTCTGGTGGGACCTCTACCGGCTCGAAGTCTATGGCCCGCTGCTGGCGGGCGACGAGGTCACGCTGTGGCTGGCCTGGACCGCGGCATTTGGCTGGCTGGTGCCGCTCGCCGCGCTGGCGGGTTTCTGGAGCTTCGCGGGCGCGCCAGCGGCGACTGTGGCGGGCGCGAGCGGATCACCCGTGCCGCGCATCAGCGATGTGCCGCTGGCCTCGCTGGCAGATCCCGCGCGCCAGGTCGAGCCGCGGGGACCGGGGCGCGCGTGGGGTCGTCTCGTCGCGGTGGATGGTCCCTACGCGGGGCGGTCCTTTCCACTCACGCGCCAGCTCACGCTGCTGGGCCGCCAGGCGGATAACGACATCGTGCTCGACGGCGAGCAAAGCTCGCGCTACCACGCCGAGATCCGCTGGGACCACGGGCACGTGCAGCTCGTCGATCGCCTCAGCACCAACGGCACACTGCTCAACCGCCAGCTCGTGCGAGGACTGATGCCACTGCAAGCTGGCGACGTGATCGAGGTGGGAGGCCAGCGCTACCGCTTCGAGCCGCTCGACGGCGCCCAGGGTGTGGGGGCGATCATCCCGCCGCCCATCGCCACGGAGAAGATGCGCGGCGTGCCCACGGTATCGCGGCTGTTCGAGGGTGATCCGCTGGTGTTGATCGCGCTCAATGGACCCGTCACCGGCTCGCGCTGGCTACTGCATGCCGGCGTCATCACCATCGGGCGCGACGCCGAGTGCGACGTCAACCTGCAGCACCCGTCGGTGAGCCGCCGGCACGCGCAGATCGTGCGCCAGCAGGCGGGCTACTTCGTACAGGATGTCGAGAGTATCAACGGCACGCTGCTCAACGGCCAGCAGCTCGCCGCGCCGGCGGTGCTCTCGCCGGGCGATGTGCTGCGCATCGGCGAGATTGAGCTGCGCTGTGTGAGCGTCGGCGCCCTCGGCACGCCGCCACCACCACCGCCCTCCCGCCCAAGAGCGCGTTCGGCCGTCACCACGCCACCAGCCGGAATCTTGCCGCCGGGAGTCTTCAGCAACAGCGGCGCGCCCGTCGCGCGCACGCACGCGCGCCTCGGCCCGCCACGCCTCACCCCCAGCGATCCGCCCGCGCGTGAGGGGCCACACCAGCAATAGTGGGTGCGCGGAGTAGCGGCGTTCGGCTCACCCCCCCCTCGCCCGGCTGCGACCGGCCGCCTCGTAGCGGCGGCATCTACGCCCCGCTCCCTGGCTCTTGGGCAAGGGCGGCGGATGCCGACCCTGCCGTTGGCGTGGGCGACGGTGACGGGGATGGCGTGGAAGATGGTGAGGGTGATGGTGAGGGTGATGGTGAGGGTGATGGCGAGGGTGACGGAGAAGGTGACGGCGAGGGCGAGGGTGACGGTGACGACGTGGCCGCCCCAGCCGAGGACGTGCCCGAGGTCAGCGTAACGCTATCGAAGGTGACGGTGCTGAGCGCGGAGCCGTTGTGCGACGTGACCGCCAGGCCGGCGAGCAGCGTGCCGCTCAGCGCCGGGATGCTGACCGTCGAGCCGGAGATCGCCGTCCAGCTCACGCCATCGGCTGACGTGTACGCGGTGAAGCTCGTGCCCTGACGCACGATTTTGACGTAGGCCGGCGCCACGGCGCTTAACGCCGCAGCCATCTGGGCGGAGGCGCCGGAAGCCGCGCGATATTGCACGGCGATGCCGTTGCCGGGCGTGACGACCACATCGTAGAAGGGCGCGCCGGGATCGGTCGAGAGGCGCAGCATGACACCGGCTTTGGCCCACGCATTGGTGTTCGTCTGCGAAACCACCCGCGCCGCCATGCTGCCATCGCCAGCCAGCGCCTGCCAGACGAAATGGAAGTGATCCGCCGTGCCCCAGATATCGCTGCCCGCGCCGTTGATGGTCCAGGTGCCGCCACTGGCAGACTGGCTGCCGGCCAGCGCGGGGCTGCCCACGTCCTGGCAACTCCAGCCTGCCGGGCAGGTTCCGATGCTCACCGCACCAAAGGTGGCGGTGCTGAGGGTACCGTTGTTATGCGACGTGACAGCCAGGCCGGCGAGCAGCGTGCCACTCAGCGCCGGGATGCCGATCGAGCTGTTGGGCACGAGCGTCCAGGTGGTGCCATCGGCCGAGGTATAGGCGGAGAAGGTGGTGCCGCTGCGCACCGCGCGCAGATAGGTTGGCACCGTGCCCACCACCGAGGCCGGCATCTGAGCCGAGGCGCCGGCGGTGGCGCGGTACTGCACCGCGACGCCGTTACTGGGCGTGACGACGACATCATAGAACGGGGCGCCAGGATCGGTCGAGAGCCGCAGCATCACCCCCGCCTTGGCCCAGCCGTTGGTGTTGCTCTGCGACGTCACCTGGGCAGTCAGAATGCCATCCGCGGCGAGTGTCTGCCAATCGAAGTGGAACTGATCGGCGGTGCCCCAGATGTCGTTGCCCGCACCGGCCACCGTCCACGCGCCGCCAGCAGCGGACTCCGATCCAGTCGGCGTCGGATTGCCGATGTCGGCGCAGCCCCAGCCGGCCGGACAGGTGGAGAACGCCACGCTATCGAAGGTGACGGTGCTGAGCGCGGAGCCGTTATGCGACGTGACCGCCAGCCCGGCCAGTAGCGTACCTGAGAGCGCCGGAATGCTCACCGTCGAGCCGGGGATCGCCGTCCAGGTGGTGCCGTCGGCGGAGGTGTAGGCGGTGAAGGTCGTGCCGGAGCGTGCCGCACGCAGGTAGACGGGAGCGGTCTGGGTGGTGAGGTCCGCGGGCATGTGCGAGGATCCGCCGGCGGTGGCGCGGTACTGCACGGCAAGGCCATTGCTGGGCGTGACGACCACGTCGTAGAACGGCGCGCCAGGATCGGTCGAGAGCCGCAGCATCACCCCCGCCTTGGCCCACGCATTGGTATTGGTCTGCGTGGAGACGTGGGCGCTCAAGGCACCATCGGCAGCGAGTGTCTGCCAGCCATAGTGGAACTGATCGGCGCTGCCCCAGATGTCGTTGCCCGCCCCCTGGACTGTCCAGGCGCCGCCGCTGGCGGACTGGCTGCCGGCCAGCGCGGGGCTGCCCACGTCCTGGCAGCTCCAGCCGGCGGGGCAGGTGCTGATGGTGACGGAATCGAAGCTCGCCATGCCAAGCTGGACGGAATCGTGCGACGTGACGGCCAGCCCGGCGAGCAGCGTGCCGCTCAGCGCCGGAATGCTCACCGCCGAGCCGGGCACGGCGGTCCAGGTGATGCCGTCGCCGGAGCTGTAGGCGGTGAAGGTTGTGCCAGAGCGGCCGACCCGCAGGAACAAGGGCACGGTGCCAGAGATGTTCGCTGTCTGCTGCGCCTGCGCGCCCGCGGTGGCGCGGTACTGCACCGCGATCCCGCTGCTAGGTGTCATCACAAGGTCATAGAACGGCGCGCCGGGGTCGGTCGAGAGCCGCAGCATCACCCCCGCCTTGGACCAGGGGCTGACATCGGATTGCTCCGAGATGCGGGCGCTGAGGCTGCCATCGCCGGCGAGTGTCTGCCAATCGAAGTGGAACTCATCGCTCGCGTTCCAGATGTCGGTCCCGGCCCCCTGGATGTACCAGTTCCCGCCGCTGTATGACTCGCCGCCCGCCAGATACGGGCTGCCGACGTCGCCGCAGCTCCAGCCACTGGGGCAGACCACTGGCGGCGGCGTGCCGGTGTTGGTGAGCGTCACGCTCGCCATCGTGGCAGTGCCGGCGGTCGTCGCGTTGTGCGAGCTGATGGCGAGACCGGCGAGCACGCTGCTGCCAAGGGGTAAGATGGTCTGGGTGCCCGGCAAATACGTCCAGTTGACGCCATCCGTCGAGGTGTAGGTGCTAAATGCATTGCCGAAGCGGCTGATCTCCAGGTAGGTGGGAGCTGTCGCGCCCGGCACCGCCTGCAGAGTGGTCGTGGTCAGGCCCGCGACTTGCCGATACTGCACGACGATGCCTTTGCCCGGCGTAATGAATGCCGCGTAGTAGGGCGCGCCGGCCGCGGAGTTCTGGCGGAACATCACGCCGGCTTTCTCCCAATTGCCGGTCGTGGGCGACGACGATGGGTAGGCCACCTGCGCCGCGAGCGTGCCGTCGCCCGGGAGCGTCTGCCAGACATAGTGAAATTGATCGCCGTACCCGGTGATGTCGGTGCCACCGCCGGTGAGTGTCCACGTGCCGCTCGCCAGTGTCTGATTGCCCACGACCAGCGGGTTGCCGACGTCGGCGCAGCTCCATCCAGACGGGCAGGGCGCGGCGGAAGGGAAGGGATTAGGTGCCGTCGTGGGCGCCGCGAGCGTGACATTGGCGACTGTCGCGGCGCCGAGCGTGCCGTTGGCGCCGGAGCTGGCGGCCACACCCGCGAGCGCGCTCGCGGGCAGCACCAGCGTCACCGTCGTGCCGGGGATGAGCGTGTAGCTGCCACCATCGGGCGAGGTGGCCGCCTGGACCCGATCGCCGCTGCGCTGGATCTGCAGGTAGATCGGCGCCGTCACCGCATGCTGCGTGTCGAGGGTCGTGGTCGGTCCGCCAAAGACCGCGCGATACTGCACCGCGAGCGTATTGTTTGGCTCGACGAAGACGGCGTAGTACGGCGCGGCGGGATCGGCGCTCTGGCGCAGCATCAGCCCTGCCTGCGCGGCGCCGCCGGCCGGCGTGGGAGCGGAGACCTGCGCCGTGATCTGCGTGTCTCCAGAGACAGACTGCGCGATCAGGCGGAACTGGTCGCTTGTGCCGCCCACGCCCGCGCCCCCCGCGCCGATGGTCCACGTCGCGCCGGAGACCGACTCATTGCCCGCGGGCGCTGGGTTGCCGATGTCCTGGCAGGTCCAGCCGGTGGGGCAGTTGGGGTCGGGCGGCGGTGGAGCGGGCGGCGAGGCCGGCAGCGCGAGCGCGTAGACGGTACCGTCGGCCGCGCCGAAGAAGATCGTGCCGTTTGAGATGCTGGCGGGACCGAAGATCGCGTTCTGAGTACTGGTGGTGAAGCTGTAGAGTCGCGTGCCGGAGGTGGCGTCCAGCGCTTCGAGCGCGTTGCCGGCGCCGGCGATGACCAGGCCGTTGTCATAGGCCAGCGCGGGAATGATCGGCGCCGCGTCGCCATGCTCCCAGACGATATTGCCGCTGGCGGGGTCGAGCGCGCGGACCGCACCGGGGAAGCCGGTGCCGCCAATGGTTGTGTTGCCGCCCGCCGCATAGAGCAGACCGTTGGCGAAGGCCATGCTCGCGACGCTGCCCTCGCCACAGGTCGGGCAGTCGCCGCCGTAGGCGATCAGGCGCTGCCAGACCGGTCCGGCGGAGAGGTTGGCGCGCTGGAAAGCATAGACGTAGCCATTCTTGTTGATCGCGGCGACGAGCTGGCGCCCGCTCTGATCGCTGAAGAGCATCGGCGTCGTGCCCCAGTCGGAATCGGGCACAGTCTCGTTCTGGGGGATCTGCCACGAGCTGGTGATGGCGAGCGTATTCGCATCCGCCGCGAGGATCGCCTGCGAGTAGGTCTGGCTCGCGTTGGCCAGCGTGCCGGTGGTGACGTAGATCGTGTTGGTGGCGGGGTCCAGCGCGGGCGAGGTCCAGATGCCGCCGCCGACCTGGCCGTTGGGCACGATATTGAGCGTGGCGACGATCTGATGTGTCGAAAGGCTCACCTTGAGGAGCTGCCCCTGCACCAGCGGGCAGTCACCCAGGCTGGCGATGCCGATGTAGGCGTAGCCGTTGGCGATCAGCGGGCTGGACCAGTTGTAGTGGCCGCCCGCCGCGCTGTTGTCGCCGGTGGGCACGCTCCACAGGATCGCGCCGCTGCCGGCGTCAAGGGCGTACCAGTTGGCATCGCCGCCGCCGACGTAGACCACCCCGTTCTGGACGGCGGCGATCGAGGAGATGCCCAGCGTCGCGGGATAGCAGGTGCTGCTGCCACTGGTTATGCCAAGGTAGGTCTTCCAGAGCAGGGCGCCGGTGGCGGCGTTGAGGGCATACTCGTAGCCATCCCACGAGCCGACGTAGGCGACGCCGTTGACGATCGTCGGCGCGGTGGCGATCCAGCCGCCGGTCTTGTAGGTCCACAGCGTGCCGAGCTGCGCCACGTTGGCCCGCGAGAGAATCGTCTCGCCGCTGGCGCCGGTGCGCATCACGTCATGCATATAAGTCGGCCAGTCTTCGACAGCTGCCGTGTTCGCCGCGTGGGGCGCGGCAGCCGCGACCGGGGCGCCGGCAAGCGCCAACAGCATGACCGTCAGAAACAGGCCCGTGATGAAGCCGGCGAGCCGCTGCCGTGCCGGCGCGCCGTGCCGGCGCGCGCTATGTCGTTGTGCTGCCACCCCACTCCCCTCCCACAGGTGATGTCGCCGTGATGATTGTTGGTGATGCGGATCGTTTGTTTGCGATGGTCTCGTCGCGGACGGCGCCGCGATCACGCCGGAACGCGCTCGAGCGCGGCCTCCTGGGCCATGACGGAGGAGTGTAGCTCCCGTGTGGCGGCATAGCGCCCGCTCCAGCTCCGCAGTCGGATGGCGCACACGTCGCGGAACATGAGCAGCGTGTCGCGCAGGGGGCTGACACGACTGCCGGGCATGTAGCGCCAGGTGATGGGCACCTCGCAGATGCGGTAGCCGCGCAGGCGGGCGATGTGCAGCAGCTCGACGTCAAAGCACCAGCCCTCGATGGTCTGGTGCAGGCAGAGATCGAGCGCCGCCTCGCGCCGCAGGACCTTGAAGCCGCACTGGGTGTCGCGGATGCCGCGCACCAGCAGCGCGCGCACCAGGTAGTTGAAGGCATGGCTCATGACGCGCCGCAGCCACGGCTCGCCCAGGCGCACCGAACCGGCCGCCTCGCGTGAGCCAACGGCGACGTCGTACTCGCCCAGCCGCCCGACGGTGAAGCGGTCGAACTCCTCCGCCGGCATCGAGAAATCGGCATCTGCCAGGGCTACGTATTCGCCGCGCGCGGCGCGCACGCCCGCGCGGATCGCGCCGCCCTTGCCGCGATGCTCGCCACGCACCAGATGGAGCGCGGGCCACACCCGCATCGTGCGCTCGACGATCTCGACGGTGCCATCGCTGCTGCCGTCGTCGGCCACGATCACCTCGACGCGGTCCGGGCGCGACTCGACGTAGGCGCGCAGGCGCTCCAGGCTCGCCGGCAGGCGGTGCGCCTCGTTGTACGCCGGGATGACAATGGATAGCTGGGGTGCGGTGGCGCTGCGGCGCTCGACGAGCACGCCGCGCGCGGCGGCGTGGTAGGCCGCTGAGGTCGGCGCCGCCAGGCTCACGCCGTGGCTGGTCTTGGCCCAGTAGTGGGGATCGCGGATCAGGCTGATCAGCCCCACCCACGCGCCGACGCTCATCAGCACCCAGTAGAGCGGCCCCAGCAGCGCGTAGCGCGCGAGATCGTCGTAGCCGCACCGCACGACGACGTAGAGCTGCGTATAGAAGAACACGAAGTTCGCCAGCAGGCACGCCAGCGCGGGATAGTACAGCGCCGGCGGGAATAGCGACGAGATCGCCGCCCCCAGCGGCGTGCCCTTGGCGGCGAAGTAGCTCAGCGTCAGCGCCCACATGATGGGGTTGATGATCAACATCAGCGACGTGCCGCCCACCAGGATCTGGAAGTCGAGGTACGCGCGCGGGCCGATCTCGCGCGCCAGCCGG
>DASVAA010000051.1:0-3486 GCA_036376595.1 Ktedonobacterales bacterium
GTGGTGCCGCCGCGCGGCTCGCAGGCGCTCTACCTGCTCCAGCGCGTGCGCGACGAGGCGCACCGCTTCGCGATCACCTATCACCGCCAGGTACGCAGCACCAGGACCTTCAAGTCGGTGCTGGACGAAATCCCCGGCATCGGTCCCAAGCGCAAGAAGGCGTTGATCCGCCGCTTTGGCTCGGCGCGTGCCATCGCGGCGGCACCAGTGGACGAGCTGACGGAGGTCGAGGGTATCAACCGCGAGCTGGCCGAGCGCATCAAGGAGCACATCGGCTCGGGCAAGGCCGAGGCGGTCGAGCCGGCGGGCTAGTGCGCGGCCCGCAAGCCGGTGTATACTGAGCCTGCCGGCACTGCCGCAGGAGGCATCCATGTCCCATTCCGTCACTCTCTCCGACGAAACCTATGATCTGCTCGCGCGCCTCGCTAAGTCAACAGGAAAGGACGACGCCGCATATCTCGCGGAGATGGTCGCCGCTGCATGGGAAGCCGCCTGTGCGCAGTACGATGCGGCCTTTGAGCGCGACGAGAGCTGGCTCGCCGGGGCGCAGGAGGCGCTCGACGAGGTTGCACGCGGCGAGGCACAACACTTTGCTTCAACCGAGGAGTTCATAGAGCACCTTGACTCGGCGCCCATTGCCGAGCCGGAGGGCCGGTTGCCCATGCAAGATGGCGCCCATGCCGACGCACGATGAGGCGTCACGCTTCTGGCGCGACTGGGCCACACTCTCCGAGCGTGAGCGCCAGCTCTTCAAGCGTGCGATGCATGAGATGGTGGATGATCTGAAGGCCGGCCGCGGATTCCGCCCTGGCTTGCGCGTCAAAGGTCTGAGGCGGCGGCGCGGTGTGTTCGAGATGAGTTGGGCGCCTGGCGGTCGGGCGCTGTTCACCTACGGCGTCTCGCCACACAAGGGCGATGTCCACGTTACATGGCTGCGTATCGGGACGCACGCCATCCTGGACGAAGCGTAGTCCCACCTATCCGCGCCGAGCGCGCCGCAACACATCCGTGATCCGTCGCGTGGCAGCGCGCAGTGGTGGCAGCGCCTCGGGTCCCGGCTCGCGCTCGGCGTAGCGCGCCGCGTCGTACGCTTCACTGAGCGTGGCGATGTCGCCCTCAGCCGATGGGGCGGCTCCGTTGGCGGGCAGGGCATTCCACGCGGCGCGGGCGGCGAACTCGTCGGGCGTTTCGGCAGGGGCGCGGGCAACCCCAGCGCGGGCGGCGGCGCGCAGCACGTCGCGGTAGAGGTAGCGCATCGTGCCCGGCGTGAGCGGATCGCGCGCGGCGGGTGGGCGGCGCAGGCCGGCGAACAGCGCACGGAGCTGGGCGCCCAGCAGCGACGAAGCATCCAGCGACTCGCGCTCCTCCTCGACGGCGCCCATCGGCGGAGCGAGCAGGCGGCGGCCCGCGATCAGCCGGCGCAGCAGCCACAGGGCGACCGCGATCACCATCAGCACGACCAGCACCTGCGCCACGACCACTGCTGCATGCAGCCACTCTGGCGGCACGGTGTGTTGCGCATGGATGCACTTCGCCACTGGCGTGCCCGGCGGGCAGGTGGGCACGCCCTGCGGCGGGGTCGCGCTTGGCTGCCCGCCCTTGCCCTTCAGCCCTTGCAGCACCGGATTCAGCAGCAGGTACAGAAGCAGGCCGATCAGCGTCGTGATGGCCGATACGGCGGCGTTGATCGCATCGCCCAGCGGGCCGAGATACGAGAGCAACGCCCCGACGCTGCCGTAGTTGATCACCAGGCTCAGCACGAGCGTCGCGCAGACCAGCACCCCCGAGAGGCCGAGCGCCATGCCCAGCCACGAGCCTTCGGTGCCCGCCGCCACCACGTCGTTGCGCAGTCGCTCGCGGTGGATGCGCGCCAGCGCGCCCGCCACCAGCCCCACGTAGACCTCGACCGGCAGTATCAGCGCCAGCGCGCCCAGGAGCGGCCCCTGCTGCCCGTTGTGGATCAGCGCGGCGCAGGCCACCGCCAGCAGCACCACACCCAGCCCCAGCTTGAAGCTGCGCCCGACGGCTCCGCTGCTGGGCAGCTCGCTGCCGGCGACGTAGCCGCGCCAGCCGATAAAGAGCGCCACGGCCACCAGGCCTGCGTCCGCAAAGACGCGCGGCGTCGCGCTACCCAGGTCGGCCAGCAGGTCGCCCACGGGATTCGCGCTGCCGGCGTAGGCACTGGGCGAGGTCAGCAGCACGAGCGCGCAGGCCGCGACGCAGCACGGCGCGACGATCGCAACCGCCGACGAGACCGGCGTCCCGCGCAAGGCCGCACCCACGGCCCACGCCGCGGCGAGCAGCACGGCGTTGATCAGCGGCGAGATCGGCTCACTGCCGATCAGGACGTTGCTGGCCGCGGTGGACACGAGCAGCAGCGCCTGCACCGGCAGCAGCTCCAGCAGCAGCACGCACACTGTGAAGATCGCCGCCCGCGCAAACCTACTCGACCACCAGTGCCCGCCGGCCGGTGGCGTATGCTCCGGCTCCCGCCGGGTGCTCGCCTGCGCCATCGTCTGTCTCGCTCGCTTCCCCGCTCGCCTGATCGCCGCCACCTGCGGGCGGTCCCTCCGGCTGCCCCGGTCGCGACTCCCGCACGTCCAGCACGCCGGGCCTGAAGCGCCCCGCTTCGTCGGCCAGCCGCACGCCCTGAGGGCCGAGCGCGTCCAGCCGCAGCTCGCGCCAGGTCTCGCGGCCGCCGATCACGTGCGAATCCAGCCCCGAGAGGTGCAGGATGTCGCTCCCGCTCCCGCTCCCGCTCCCGCTTCCTCCTGCTTGCCCGTCACCCTCTGTGCCTGCCGCCTCGGTCGCGCGCGGGCCGCGTGTCAGCAGCAGCGAGACGCTGTGGCCCTGGGCGCGGGCGCGGCGCAGCGCGACGATCAGTGGCACGTCCACCACAGTATCGGCACCGATGTAGACCACCGTGCTGCCGGGAGGCAGACGTGGCAACTCGCCGGCCAGAATCTGCGCCATCGGCGCGCCGTGGTAGGGCAGCACGCGCGCCAACCCGTCGAGCACACGCACGAGCTGCTCCTCGCGCGCCGCTGGGGGAATGCGCAGCCGCAGCGCGCCGGAGTACGGCGCAATGGCCCGCGCCAGCCGCTCCTGCCGGTCGGGATCGTCGCGCGCGGCCTCTTCGCGCACCGCCGCCAGCCGCGCGGCCGCCTCCTCGCCCGCCCCCTCCGACGAGACCGCGCCGTTGGAATAGATGCCGGCGGCGTAGCCCTGGTCTATGCCCCATTGCGCCACCGAGGCCGCGGCGCAGATCGCCAGCTCGGCCACGTCGGGATCGTAGCCCAGGTGCAGGTGCGAGAAGGTGCGTGTATCGAGAAAGATCGCCAGCGTATGGCGCGTAGACGGCTCGTAGACCTTGCTCTGCAGCGCGCCGGTGCGGGCGGTGGCCTTCCAGTGGATGCGCCGCGGCTCGTCGCCGGGCACGTAATCGCGCGTGCCGATCACCCGCAGCGGGTCTTCGAGCAGGCGCCG
>DASVAA010000052.1:0-6769 GCA_036376595.1 Ktedonobacterales bacterium
CTCGACGTAGAACGCGCGCCCGCGGTTGACGACCGCCATCTGGTTGACGAAGTGCTTGAGATAAGGGTCGTCGGAGAGCGCGAAGATGTTCAGCTCGATCTCGTCGCGGGCGCAGCGTCGCACCTCGCGCAGCGTTTGCAGCTCCGGCAGCTCGGTGTTGGGGAACGAGAAGTACCAATCGTCGCCCTGCTTGCACATCGTCGGCAGACCGTCGGTGACCATGATGATCTGCTTGTTGGTGCTGCGCGTGCGCGCGAGCAATTGCCGCGCGAGCATCAGGCCGTAGGCCATGTTGGTGCCCTGGGTGGACTCCAGCTCGCTCAGCTCGATCAGCTCCTCCGGCTTGTACTGCCGCGCCAGGAAGCCGAAGCCGACGACGAAGAGCTGGTCGCGCGGGAACTGGCCGCGCATCAGGCTCTCCAGCGCGATCGCCACCTTCTTGGCCGGTGTCCACAGGCCGTTGAGCAGCATGCTGTAGCTCATGTCGAGCATTACGACGGTCGCCGATTGTGTCAGGTGCTCGGTGCGGTAGACCTCGAAGTCGTCGGGCTTGAGCAGCACCGGTGTCCCGGCCCCACCGCGCGCGACGCCGTTCATCACCGTGCGCTCCAGGTGCAGGTGGAAGGGATCGCCGAAGGTGTAGGCCTTGGTTTCGTCAATGCGCTCGCCACCGTGGCCGCGCTCCCACAGCTTGTGCTGCCCGAAGCCGTCGCGGCGCATCTGGGCGAAGATGTCTTCCAGCGCCTTCTGGCCGATGCGCCGGATGCCGCGCGCCGTCAGCTCGTAGCGGTCGCCGTGGCGCTCGACCAGCCCATCCTCTTCGAGCTTGCGCAGCATGTCGCGCAGCTCTTGCAACGCCGCCGCCTCGTCGTCGCCAACGAGATCGCGCAGACGCTGGGGATCAATCTGGTCCAGGTCGCCGGAGCGCTGCGCCTCGTGCATCTGGTGCTCGAGGTCGTCCAGCTCTTGCAGCATGCCCATCAGGTGCATCGCCTCGGCCAGCGAGAGCGGCTCGTCGCCAGTCAGCCGGAACTGCGTGCGGGCGTCGGAGGGCGCCACCATATCGAGGTTGCGCGCCAGCTCGGCCAGATCCACGCGCAACCGATCGTCGCCGATGAGCTGGTCCATCATCTCTTCGAGCTGCTGGCGCTGCTCGGCCGACATGCTATCGAAGACCGCCTGCATCGCCATCATGTTGCGCTGCATCTGCTCGACCAGATCGTCAAGCGTGTTGATGCCGGAGCCGAAAAAGTCGCCGTACTGCTGCATGAAGCTGTCGAAGTCCGGCTCGCCACCCTCAGCGCGCTCGCGCAGCATCTGGTTCAGCGCGCGCACCATCTCACGCATGCGCGCCAGGTCCTCCGGCGACATGTTGGTGATCGCCTGCTGCATCCCCTGGAAGTATTGCTGCATCACCTGCTGCTGGAGCATCTCCAGCAGCTCCTGGAACTCCTGACGCGCCTGGTCGTCCATGAAGTCGTAGTCGGAGAGCTGGCGAATCTGGCCGCCGGGATCGCCGGGGAGCTGTTCGAGGAAGTCGAGCTTCTTGTTGGCGATGTTCTCCAGCATGCGGCGCAGCGCGTCGGGGTCCATGCCTTCCGGCGCCTCACCGCTGCCCTGCCCAGACTCGCCGCCCTGCTGGCCCGCCTGGCCGGATTGACCCACCTGTCCTCGCTGGCCTGATTGACCTTGTTGCCCTTGCTGGCCTTCCGCGCCCTGCTGGCCCGCCTGCGCCTGTTGGCCCTGCTCGCCGTCGGACGCCTGTTGCTCGCCACCCTGCTCGTCCTCGGCGCCGTCTTGCGGCTGGCCCTGCTGGTCCTGGCCGTCGCCACCACGCGCGCTGTCGAGCCGGCGCTGGATGCCCTCGCGTTCGAGCTGCTTGACGTGCTCCAGCTTCTGGAGGATTTCATCCATCACGCCGGACATGTTGTAGCGCTGGAGCCGCTGCTGCCGCTGCTGGCGCAGGCGCTCCATCAGGTCGCGCAGGCCCATTTGGCGCTGGCCGTCAGGGCGGTTGAAGCCCTGGCGCATCATGCGCTCCAGCGCCTCGCGCAGATTGCCGCGCTTGAGATAGTCATCGCTGAGTGCGTCGAGGATCGCCCCCGAATCGAGGTCGTCGAGCTGCTGGGTGCCATCCCAGCGCGTATAGGCGTAGCGCTTGCGCGCCCGAAATCGGTCGAATAGGGGCATGATCGTGCCCTCCTCTCGCCGGGCGCATGCGAATCGCGCCCCTACGGCATCTGTCTCCCCTCGCCCACGCCACCGGGCGTCCACCGGACGCCCCGTTTCTCCCTCGCCCTACCGCTGTAGTGGCGACGCCCGCGTCGCCTCTGCCTGGCCGGGGGTGAGGACCCCTTACCGCGCGCTGTAGCTGTTGCGACCCTCCAACTCATCCTTGTTGAGCCGCTTGTTGAGGTGCAGCCCTTCGAGGATGAACTCGACCGCCGAAGCAACCACCGCCGGGCTGCCGTGGCCGTTGAGCTTGGCAATCGCCGGCTTGAGGCCGCCGACGCGCGCGAGCTGGTTGACGTACTCCATCGCGGGCTGCTGCTCCGAGGCCTGCACGCTCAGCCCGCGGTCGAAGCCGGCGACGAGCTGGCCGAAGTCGCTGGGGTCGAAGTACTCGCGGAAGACCTTGTTGATGGCCTGGCGCACCAGCTTGTCCACCACCTTCTCTTCGCGCACCTCGCCCACCGTATCCAGCTCGATCTTGCCGGCGGTCGAGGCGATCACCGCCGAGAGGTCGCTCACTCGCGGCACCGCCTGGCGCTCCTTGAGGCGCACGGAGCGGCGTACGGCGTTGCTCATCACGTTCTCGTAGTTGGTGATCGAGACGCGCACGCTGACGCCCGACTTCTGGCTAATCTCGGAGCTGTTGCGCGCCAGGTGCGTGATCTCGGCCACCACACGCTTCATGAAGTCGGGGTAGATCGTCTCGATGCCCTCCAGCACCACCGGCGTCGCCTCGGCCTCCATGATCGTGATCTCGCGCTCCACATCGCGCGGGTAGTGCGTGCGGATCTCGGAACCGAGCCGGTCCTTGAGCGGCGTGATGATGCGCCCGCGGTTGGTGTAGTCTTCGGGGTTGGCGCTGGCGACGACGAAGATGTCGAGCGGCAGGCGCACCTTGTAGCCACGGATCTGCACGTCGCGCTCTTCCATGATGTTGAGCAGGCCGACCTGGATGCGCTCGGCGAGGTCGGGCAGCTCGTTGATGCAGAAGATGCCGCGGTGCGTGCGCGGGATCAGGCCGTAGTGGATGGTCAGCTCGTCGGAGAGGTAGCGGCCCTCGGCGACCTTGATCGGGTCCACCTCGCCCACCAGGTCGGCGATCGTGATGTCGGGAGTGGCGAGCTTCTCGCCGTAGCGGCGGTCGCGCGCGAGCCACGTGATCGGCGTGTCGTCGCCCTCCTCGGCCACGCGCTGGCGGCAGGCGGCGCAGATCGGATTGAACGGGTCGTCGTTGATCTCGCAGCCGGCGATCACCGGCGTCTCCTCGTCCAACAGGTTGACCAGGCTGCGGGCGATGCGCGTCTTGGCCTGGCCGCGCTCGCCAAGCAGGACGATATCCTGGCCGGAGAGGATCGCGTTCTCGACCTGCGGGATGACGGTATCCTCGTAGCCGACGATGCCGGGGAACAGCTCGTCGTCGGCGCGCAGCTTGCGCACAAGGTTCTTGCGCAGCTCCTCGCGCACGGGCAGCACGTGGTAGCCGGAGGCGCGCAAAGCGCCGAGGGTCGCGGGCTTGCTAGTCGTCGCCATACGGAAATTCGTCTCCTTCGTATCGGTCATGCCCGCTCCGCCGCCACCGCGAAGGAGCATCAGGTGGCCGGGGCGGTGCATGGAATACGCGGCCAGGCACTGGGCATAGACAGTCGGCAGGTCGGCACTTTCACGCAATTGCCGATGCCTGTAGCATACAATAAGCGCGCACCCGCCGTTTGGGCAGGTGCGCACCCCAATTGCCGTTGCTGGCCTACTGCTATTGCCCAGCGTTGATCATCAGGCCAAGGACAGAGTTGCCGAGCGCGAGTGCTAGCGCGACGATCGACAACACAAGGCCGATCGTCGCCATCGTCTTGCGGGTCGTGGATCCCATGCCCAGCCCGGACAGGACGATGCCGACGATGCTAATCGGGAAGCCGCAGATCGGCAGGAGCCAGGCTACCATGCTGATGATGCCGAGCACCAGGCCCGCAATAGCGAGGCCAGACTTGCTGTCGGGCACGGCCATTGGCATGCCCGGATACCCTGGCTGCGCGACGTACATGTTGGGCGCGTTGAGCGGCATTGACGAATAGGCCGGCGGCGGCGGATACATCGGCTGCGAGGGATATGCCGGCTGACCCGGAGGTGGGTAGAGTGGCTGCGACGGATACGCCGGCTGCCCTGCCGGTGGGTACAGCGGCTGTGAGGGATACGCCGGCTGGCCGTACTCCGGCGCAGGAGCCGGGGGCGGAGCAAAGCTGGGCTGCGTTGACGGCGGTGGTGGTGGCGGATAGGCGGGCTGTATCGGCGGCGGCGGATACCCCGGTGCCGGCTGATATTCTGGTGATGAGGCGCCCTCGGATGGATCCGGATAGCCTCCCCACGGCGTCTGTGTGCTCATGCGTTCCCCTTCGTCATCCCCCCGTGCCGCCCCTGCCCGAGATGCTGACCTGCGGCACACCGTGAACATCCGCCGCGGCACCTGCCCGGCGGTGCGGCCAGTATAGCATGGTCGTCCAGCGCGGCATACGCCGCAGCTCCCGCCTCCACTGGACATGCCTGCTAGCATGGAAGAAGCACACGGCGGAATGAGAAGTAGAGGAGGTCGCATGCTGAGCCGCAAATCCGACCCGCGCGCCGACGCGCGCAAGATGTCGTCGCTCGCCATCGCCTGGGGCATCGTCGCTGGAATTGCCTATCTCGGTCTCATCGGTATCGCCATCAAGTTCTTGAAGTCCCAGGTGAGCGCGTGGCAGGGCATCACCGTGGACCCCGGCGTCCTGCAGCTTGCTCAGGCCAAGCACAGCACCAATACCACAATCTCTACGCTGGTGATCGCCGCGCTGCCGGTGGCAATCATCGCCGTGATCGCGCTGGGCATCGTCGCGCGCGCCCGGCCGAGCGTGCCAGTCGTCGGGCCGCTGCTGATCCTCGCCGCGCTGCTGGGCCTGGCGGGGTCGGTGCTGCTTTTCCTGGGGCTGGTGGTCAACGCGCAGAACGGCACCGAGCTGGCCGTGGCGCTGGCGACAATCGTGATCGTCGCCATCCTGCTGCGGCTGAGCCGCTACATCCGCCGTTTCTACAGCCGATCGCCGGCGGCGGCGACTATGCTCTTCGCGCTGCTGACCGTCGCCTATCTGATCCTCTCCAACGGCGGAGGCAACATCTCGACCATCGTGCTGAGCCAGGTAGACGTGTGGCTGAGCCTGATCGCGTTCGCCATCGCGCTATACTCCGGCGCCGTGGTCGCCCGCGCCCGGCGGCGCATGCGCAAGGGGTGAGACATAACACGATGAAGCCCCCGCTCCGATCAAGAGGAGCGGGGGCCTTTTCGGCGACCGAAGGCCTAGCGCGTGAGTGTCACGTCGCAGCGCTCGCCCTTGCTATTGACTGCCTCCTCCGGCGTGCCACGCACCAGCCACACCCGACACGGCGCGTTCTTGAGCGCGTAGTCGGCGGTCTCGCCCAGGTCGAAGTTGCCGCCCAAACCGATGTGGTAGGGCAGCCCAAGGATCACCAGCGAGCACTCGTGGGCCTTCGCCTCTTCGACCAGACTCTGGCCGAAGTTGCGCGACTGGATGATCTCCGGCTCGATCTGCACGTGGAGCTGGTCCGCCACCTTCGCCGCCACCGCCAGCGCCTCGTTGGCGACCTCGGTTTCCTGCGGCATATCGGCGTCAATGGCGAGCTTGCGCGGCACCTCGATGCCGTACACCGCATACACGCTGGCTTTCTTGGGCTTTGCCACCATGCACGCCAGCGTCATGACTTCACAATCCAGCGGAGAGCCGCTGACCGCTACGACAATGTTGGCCTTCGTCGTCGCCCGCTCCCCATCCTCGCCTTCCGGCAGGGGCAGCACATCTGGCTTCGGCGCGTTGCCACTCGGATGGAGTCCGGGATGCTGGCCGTCAATGATCTTCGTCGCATGGCCCAGCGGAAACCCCACCCGCTCAAACAGCCGCACAGCCATATCCTCCTGAATGCACCCGTGCTTTCGTCGCGCGGGCGCATGTTCTGCGCATTGCAGTGCATCGCCGGCTTCAGCCGGCACATTCGCGCGCCCAATCCCTGAGCGGCGTTCCCCGGATTCGCGCCACCCCATTGCGGCGCTCCGGGTTGGCCTCCGCGAACACCGAGCGGGCGTCCGCTTCTCAGGCCACCAGTCATTATACCACTGCCTGAGAAGATGCCCCAACTCCCTTTATACCGGGTTTTGGCGCCCTCAGCGTGGCTCCTACCGTATATACGCATATGCCGTGCCCAGGTCGCAGCATCCCCAAAATGGATGGCCAGCGTTGCCCATTTTGGTTGACGCTAGGCCGACGGAGAAATCCACGCCTGGAGGGGCGCCAGGCGTCCACCGGATGCCCTTACGCGGTCGCAACGTCCACGATGGGCGAACTGGCGATCGAAACGGCTAAGTAGATAGCCATTGAAACTTTGCGCCGAAGAGGCCGCTTTTGAGCAGGCGGTCGAACGGTGTGAGGGCGGCGAGCCAGGCCCCCGCCCGCTCGGCCTGCTCCTGAACGGCGGCGTAGGCACGGTTCGCAGCCACGAC
>DASVAA010000053.1:0-4207 GCA_036376595.1 Ktedonobacterales bacterium
GCCGCCACGCGGGTTGCCCCATTCGGAGTCGCCTGGCTCATCGCTCGCTTGCAGCTCCCCAGGCACGTTTCGCCGCTCTCCGCGTCCTTCCTCGGCTCGTGGCCCCAACAGGCATCCACCCTGTACCCCTTCTCGCTTGGCATCTCTCTGCGCTCCTCGCGGTGCGATCGCACCGGCGACGAGTCTAGCTCGCCAAGCTCGATACGCGTCTCTCATGGCTACCATGCGCTGGTAGTCCATGCGCGATCCTACTTGCTCGCTTCGGCAAAATCGAAGCAAATCTTCGCGCTTGTCACGTGCGTGTATTTGGGTATCGCACGTCTATGCGCGTTCCATCTCTGTCTGCGGTTGTTCATGTGCCGTCGCCGAATGTCCCGGTGCTCTCCGGGCGGCTTCGTGCGCCTGCCGACTCGTCGGCGGCCGGGCAATTGCCGCGGCCGCCGTGTCAGTGCGCACCAGGAGATATTACCACAGCCAATCCCGCATGTCAAGCGTTTGTACAATGCATTTTCCATGGCTGGCGAGGAGGAAGCGGCTCGCCTGCCATACGCGACGTACCTCTCGCGGCACAGCATGCTCCAGCGCGCGTGTCGCTCGCCAAGCCCGCTGGTAGCCCACTCGTTCGCGGAACCGCGGGTGTCCGCGCCGCTTGACATGGAGTGCGGCGCGGGATACAATAGCGGACGTGGCTCAGCGTCTCATACGCTTGGCCGCGCCCCAAGGATGTGCCCGTAGCTCAGTGGATAGAGCGCTGGCCTGCGGAGCCAGAGATCGGAGGTTCGAGTCCTCTCGGGCACGCCACTTCGCCCCGTCTGGGTCGTTCCGACGGGGCATTTTCGTGTCACGCGGCTGCTTCGGCCTCCTGAGCGTCCCGCCTCTCTCGCCGCGACTCGCGCACCTTGAGGACCAACGCCGCACCGAGCGCCAGGAAGAGCGTCGCCAGCCCGAACACGCCGCGGTAGCCCAGCGCCGTCTCGCCCACCGCGCCCGCCAGCACGATGATCGTGCTGCCCAACAGCGGCGCGACAATCCCGGGCAGTGTCGAGGCGGCGCCCCAGATGCCCAGGTCCTTGCCGGCGTCGGACTGCGAAGGCAGCACATCAATCGCCAGCGCCGCGTCCACGCTCATGTAGCCGCCGTAGCCCAGACCAAAGAGCACACCCAGCGGCCACAGCGGGAGCTGCCCCGGCGCGACGACGAATGCCAGCGCCGCCAGCGCCATGCAGCTGGTGGAGGCGCAGACAATCGGCACCCGCCGCGTGCGGTCCGAGAGCACGCCCAACACGACCGAGCTGACCACCGCGCCCAGCAGCGCCGCCACGGCGTTGATCGCTGTCGCCTGTACGAAGTTGGTCATGTGCGCCACGCGCGCGAAGTAATACTCGATGTAGGTCATGAAGAGCGCCAGGCCCAGCATGATGAAAGCACGCGTGAGAAACACCCAGGTGAAGTTCGCGTGCCGCCACGGCGCAATCCACAGCCGCGCCAACCGAGCGCCTCGGCTTGCGACGGAGGCACGCGCGCTGGAGCCACTGCGGAGGGCGAGATGCGGATGCTCGCGCACGGCGAGCAGCGTGACGCCGATGCCAATCATCAGCACGAAAGCGGCGAAGGCATAGAAAAGCGCAGCGCCACGCGCGATCGCCGCTCCCTGCGCGGCGCCCGCCGCACCCGATCCGATCAGCAGCGAGGCGACCGCCAGGCTACCGATGGTGCCCAGGATGGTCATCACGCCGACATAGCCCGACGCCGTGCCGCGCTGGCAGGCCGGCACGCAATCGGGCACGATGCCCTGGTAGGCGGTGGTCGCGATGGTCTGGGCGACGACGACGCAGAACAGCCCGCCGATGAAGAGCGGCAGCGCGTGGGTGACGGCGAGCAGCGCCAGGCCGGCAAGCATCAGGGCGCCCGCGCCAAGCACGAAAGGACGACGCCGTCCCAGGCGCGTCATGGTGCGGTCCGAGAGCGCGCCGGTGATCGGCTGCAAGACCAGCGCCGTAACGGCGCCGAGCGCCGCGAGCGCACCCAGCACAGCCGCCTGGCGCGCACTGCCCGCCTCGCCGGGCGCGACGAAGAGCAGAATCTGGGCGGGGATCACGATCGGCAGCAGCGCGGCGTACTGAAAGTTAAAGGCAAGCCACAGAAAGCTCATGCCGAGCAGTCCACGCCGCGAGAGACGCGGCGGCTCGTGTTCGTGTTCGCGCTCCCGCACGCCCGTCAGCGCAAGCGCGGGTTCGGTCCGGGTAGGGGTAGCCAGGGCCGGCACATCGTCATCCTTCCGTATGAGTCGGCGTCCACGCCGCGCATCAGCACCAGCCGCACGGGTCGCCGGAAACGGTTGTGTATGTCGCGGTCAGTATACGCCCCGGAAGAGCATTTTTCCTAAGCAGGCAACACTATCGGCGCGCGTCGTCGGCGTGCAAAGCGGCGCTGCGCACAATGTCGCGCACGTAGAGGCCGCGGGCGATGGCGAGCAGGCCAGTGCCCGTCAGGACTGTACCCACGGGGCCGAACGAGATGCCGCGCACGCACAAGTGGATGCCACGTAGCAATGAGCTGACCAGCAGCCCCGCCGTGACGACAGAGAGCGGCGCCGCGAGCCGGTTGGCGGGAGTGATGACCGCCGTCACGCGGCCCACGAATCCGCGCAGCGCGGCGCGCAGGGCGGGCGGTCCCGCGGTGACGAGGATTGCGCCAGGAGACCCGCGCTCGCCCACAGGTGAGGCACAACCCCTACCCAAATTGTGCCACCGAGCGCCATCAAATAGCAGAGCATAGACAGCGGTGCGGCGACGGGGTATGCTGATGGCATCGATCGGCCGCGTCACGAGCGCCGGCACACCGTGATGTAACACATGTGCTCGGCTCGCGATCCCGCAGAGAGTATGGAGGGTGCGCGTGAATCCCTATCCTGCGTCGAGTTATCCCGCCACATGGGGCGCCAGGGCGCTCGATCTGGGCGCCATCATGCGCCAGGTGTACTTCTGGCTTGCTGCGGGGCTGGTGCTTGGCTTTGGAGTGGCCTTCGCACTGGGCCGCGAGCTGCTGCGCGAGGGACCCGACGGCCCGCTGGTGACGCTAGTCGCAAACCCCATCGTGTGGATCGGCGCGATCGTCGTCTACCTGGGCATCGGTTTCGCCTTCACGCCGATCGTGCGCCGCGCGAGCGTCAGCTTGGGCGCGCTGCTATACCTGCTCTTCACGGTGGTCTTCGGACTGATGATCTCCACCATCTTCCTGCAGTACGACGTGGCGTCGATCCTTGCCGCGTTCGCTGTCACCGCCGGCATGTTCGCCGTGATGAGCGTGATCGGCTTCGTGACCAAAGCCGATCTCTCCAAGCTCGGCATGATTCTGCTGCTGGCGCTGATCGGGCTGATCATCGCCAGTGTCGTCAATATCTTCCTGGCAAACAGCACGCTCTACTGGATCGTCACCTACGCCGGCGTGCTGATCTTCTGCGGCTTGACGGCCTACGACACGCAATGGATCAAACGTGCCGCGGCGCAGGCGAGTGCCTCTGGCTCGGCGCAAACCGAGACGCGCATCGCGCTGATCGGCGCCTTCCGGCTGTTCCTCGATTTCGTCAACCTGTTCCTGTTCATCCTGCGCATCTTCGGCGGCGGCAGGAGCTAACGCGACACGAGACGAGAGGAACACGGCCGTGGCACACAACAATTCGCAAGGCCCGACTCCAGTGGTGGAGCGCGAGACCCATCCGCTGCTGACGGCCACCTACTGGCGGCAGCTCGCGCGCAACCGGCTGACGTGGGTGGTGCTGGTGATCGCCGCCGAGATGGTCGCGCTCTCGCTGCTGGCACCCAACGGCCGCAATCCCGTTGGCCTGGGCCAAGTGGTGCTGCTGAAGCTGGTGGGCGCGGCGCTGTTGGTGTCGCTCTACGTGCTCTACCTGCGGGTGCGTCCCATGTTGCACCGTGCGCTTGGCCCCAACATGTGGGTCAACCGGCTGGTGGCGGTTGGCCTATCCGGCGTCTATGCCAGCACCATCCTGTTCGTGATCGCCGTCGGCGTGCCACCCATAGAAGGCGGACCCGTGCCGATCGTGCAAGAGCTGGTAGGCACGATCGGCGTGGGCCTCGCGCTGGCCGGCGGCGCGCTGTCGTACGTGCTGACGAAATAGCCACTACACCTGTGGCTCCCCTCGGGCAGCCACAGGTGTAGTGGCGAGGCCCGCCTCGCCGCTCCC
>DASVAA010000054.1:0-17753 GCA_036376595.1 Ktedonobacterales bacterium
GCCAGCGAGGGCCTCCAGGTGGCGCAGACGCTGCTCACGCCGCTTTCGGGCGGCGCGCTGGCGGCCGACAGCAGCACACCGGGCCTGACGATGGACGACATCAATCAGGCGAAGGCGGTGCTGGCCGATGCCCAGGTGCGCCTGGCCGACGCCCTGGCCGCCTACTCGCAGCTCGACCAGAGCGCACTCAAAGGGCCGCTTGCCAAATTCGGCAAGTATCTCGCCCTGCTGCCCGAGGCGCCACCGATCATGAGTGAGATGCGGGTCCTGCTCGACTCCGCACCCAGCCTGCTTGGCATCGGCCAGAATGCCTACTACCTGGTGGTCGCGATGGACCGCACCGAGCTGCGCCCGGCGGGCGGCTTCATGGGCAACTACGGCATCCTGACGCTCACTGGCGGGCGCCAATCCGCGCAGTACCCGCTGTCGCTGCAGGATACCTACACCCTCGACGGCGACTACTACAAGTCGGTCTACAATCAGGCGCCGCCCCATACGCCGTGTCAGGTTGGCGGTCCGCAGCCGCCGAACTACTTTTGGTGGTGGCCGTACCGCGAGGACTCTGCCTGCCAGTACGCCTGGGGTCTGCGCGATACCGGCCTCTCGCCCGACTTCCCTACCAACGCCCAAAACGCCGAGGCGGTCGTGCTCGCCACGCCCAACAAGATCCCCGACAATGGCAAGTCGCTGCAGGGGGTGATTGGCTTCACGCCGGTCCTGATCGAGGACCTGATGGCGGTGACGGGGCCGGTTGCGATGCCGAGTTGGGGCGTGACGGTGACACCGCAGAACCTGGAGTCTCTGATCCACAAGTTCCAGCTCACCGGCTACGGCGGCCATACGAACCAACCGCGCAAGACCTTCACCCACGATCTTTCGACGACGATGCTCGACAAGATCAAGACACTGCACGGCGCGCAGCTCAAGCAGGTCTTCAAGGTCGCCCAGGACGCGCTGAAGACCAAGGATCTCGAGGTGTATTTCAACGATCCGCACGCCGAGTTGATCTTGCAGCAGCTCGGACTGGCGGCGCAGATCTCCTCCGGCAACGGCGATGGCTTCTTCGTGGTGGATACCAACGATGGCGGCAACAAGGCCAACCTGTTCGTCAACGAGCACCAGACCGACTACGTGACGCTGCTGCCCAATGGCGGCGCGCTGCACCGGCTGCAAATCTCGGTAACTTACAACAAGACCGGCTTTGTCTACGACGGCACCCAGAACCAGGAAGACTATGTGGACATGCAGCGCACCTACTTACCGGGCGACGCGAACATCCTGGGATACTCCGGGTTCGTGCCCGTAAATACATTTGGCTACCCAGGGTGCCCTTATTCATGGGCAGCGGGCATCAGCGACACGACATGCAGCCCGGTCTATACGTTCGGCACACCGATCACGGCCAGCGATGTGCCTGGGCGCACCATGGTCTTCGGCTCGCTGTTCCTCTCGTGCGGCCGCTCTATGGATCCGACTCATACCGTCGAGACCGCCCAAGACTTCAGGGACATCGGTGCGCACACGGGCAACGAGTTCGTGGGGCGATTTGACTACTTCAACGGCTGCTTCTACAACGGCCCCTCGATCGCGCGCACGCAGAACATCTACATCGAGTGGTACACGCCGCACGCCTTCACCATTGGCGCCGACGGCCACGGCACCTATACCGAGCTGGTCGAGAAACAGCCTGGCAGCGCGGATTTCGCCACCGGCGACGTCGGCGACTACCTCACGGTCTACGTGGATACCTCGCTGCTGCACAGCAAGAACGGCTTCACCGGCGACGCGACGATCACCAGCAACGACCAGTGGGCGGCGCTGATCGCCGGCAAGAAGCCGCTGCCGCAGTACAACAACATGAAGTTGCTCGAAAACACGCTGGTGTCGTTCAGCTTCTAGGGTCCTCACCCCCCAGCCCCCTCACCCTGCGGGGCGAGAGGGCAGAGAGGCAGAGGCGAGGCGGGCCTCGCCGCTACAGATGTGAGGCGAGGGGGACCTCCTGAAGACATCGCGGGCAGAGACGAGGCGGCCCCTCTGCCACACCGATCAGGAGATTCGTAGGGCGTACGGTGTGCGCCCACCTCGATGCTGGCGCCATTTATGTTGTCGCTGGCACGCAGGCGTGAGGGAGGCGCGCATGAGCGGGGACCGCGGCGATGAAGCGATCGCGGGGGCGCGCACGCTCGGCGAGGCGCTGAGCGCGGCGACGGAGAGGCTGCGCGCGGCGAGCGCGACCGAGACGCCGCAGCTCGACGCGCAGGTGCTGCTGGCGCACGTCATCGGCGCCGGCCGTGCCACCCTGCTCGCCTATCCTGAGCGTACGCTGCCACCTGAGCAGGCCGCGACATACGCCATGCTTGTCGCCCGGCGGGCGGCGGGTGAGCCGGTTGCGTACCTCACCGGGCACCGCGAGTTCATGGGGCTGGACCTGCTTACCGACCGGCGCGCCCTGATCCCGCGACCCGAGACCGAGTTGCTGGTCGAGGCCGCGCTGGCCGAGGTACGCGCGCGCCTGGCGCGGGGCGAGACGCCCGACGCCGCCGACGTCGGCACCGGCTCCGGTGCGATTGCCGTCGCGCTGGCTGCCCTGGAGCCGCGGCTGCCGCGCATCTATGCCACCGACGTCTCGTCTGAGGCGCTTGCGCTGGCCGCCGACAACGCCGGGCGGCTGGGCGTCGCTGAGCGCGTCACGATTATGCACGGTGACCTGCTGGATCCACTGCCCCGGCCGGTAGACCTGTTGCTGGCAAATCTGCCCTACGTCGCGCCACGTGCGTCAGTCGAGCTGCCGCCGAGCGTGCGCGGCTACGAGCCGGCGCTGGCGCTCTACGGCTCGGATGAGGGGTTGGGGCACATCCGGCGGCTCTTTGCCCAGGCGCCGGAGCATCTGCGGCCAGGCGCAACGCTTTTCGTCGAGTTTGGCTACGACCAGCGGTCGGGTGTCGTGGCGCTGGCGGAAGCGGCGTTTCCAGGGGCTGAGCTGCGCGTGGGAACCGACTATGCCGGCTGGGATCGCTACGCAATCGTGCGTACGAAGGTCGCGTCGCGCTGATGCCCTGTGGTAGTGTAATTGCTCTGTGATCATGTAATGTCCTGTGGCAGGCGCGCGGCTCCGCGAGGCGTGCGGGGCGCGAAAGGTCCTTGCCTCGGTCTCTCATCGCGTTCCCCAACCTTCATCGGTGGGTGTCGTGGCCGAAGGCAACGGCCCACGAGATGCGCGAGCAATGCGGTTGCATGCAACCGCACGGCGTGAGCGAGCGCGCGGTCGGGATAGGGGAGATGGTATCCGTGGCACAGACGCCATCCACCCGTGAGGTGCGGGAGACGGCGGACGAGCGCGATCGGCCCGCATCAGTGGTGCCGGCGCCGCCGCGCACGCACGGCGCGATCACTTCAGCCAGGACTGTCTTCTGGCTGATGCTGGCGATCAATGCCGCCAACTACCTTGACCGCTTCGTGGCAGTGGCCGTGGGGCCGACGCTGAAGGCCGAGTTCCATCTCACCGACCACGACATCGGCGTGCTCACTAGCGCCTTCCTGCTGGTCTACACCATCGCCGCAATCCCACTCGGCCTGCTGGCGGATCGTTTCTCTCGCCCGCGCATCGTAGCGGCCGGCGTCGCGGTCTGGAGCGTGGCGAGCACCGTGACGGCGTTCGTGCGTGGCTTCGGTGGGCTGGTGGCGACGCGCGCGGCGGTGGGTATCGGCGAGGCCAGCTATTTTCCTGCCGGCACGGCGCTGCTCAGCGGATACTACCCGCGTGAGGCGCGGGCGCGGGTCATGAGCCGCTGGGGCACGGGACAGCTCATAGGTGTCGCGCTGGCCTTCGCGCTGGGTGGACTGTTCTCGTTCACGCTGGGCACGACGCAGGGCTGGCGCGCCGCCTTTCTTTGTGCTGGGCTGCCGGGATTGGTGCTGGCGCTGGTGATGTGGCGCGTGGCCGATGTGCCGCACGCGGGGTCGGCGGCGGATTCGCACGGGGGCGCCGTTGCGGCCGCACTCGCCAAGGGACTGCGGCCGGCGCTGGCCGGCATGCGCGCGGTGCTGCGCATCCGCACCGTTTGGCTGGTGATGGTGCTGCAGGCGTTGATGCTCATCATTATCACGCCGTCGATCACCTTCTTGACGATCTACGTGCGCTCGTCGTCAGGGCCTTTCCACCTGCGCGCGGGTGAAGCGGCGCTGCTGATCGGCATAGTCGTGATCGTGGGCGGGATCAGCGGGCAACTGCTCGGCGGGACACTGGCTGACCGGCTCGACAGGCGCTTCACTGGCGGCCGCGTCCTGGCGGCCGGGATCGGCTTCCTGGTGGGTCTGCCTTTCTTCGTGCTGATGCTGGTGAGCCACGCGCTGCTGCCTTTCGCCATCTTCGGCACCTTCGCCGTGTTGGCGCTGACGCTGCCCGCCGGTCCCCTCACCGCGGCCGCGCAGGATGCTACTCCGCCCGAAATGCGGGCCACGGCGGTCGCGTTGATCATGCTGCTCTCGCATGTTCTGGGCGACGTCTGGTCGCCGACGGCGGTCGGCTCAATCTCGACGGCGCTCCACGAGCATAGCGGCGCGGCGCTGCTGATCGTCGGCGTGCCGACGTTGGCGCTGGGCGGTATCATCGGCGTGTGGGGCGCGGCGCTCTACGGACGCGATCTGGCGGCGCGGGCCAGGCAGGGCGGTGCGAGCTAGACCCACGAACGCGCTGCACGGAAAAGGGGAGAGACACCGTGAGCGACGACCTCAGCGCCATTGGCCGCGCCGAGCTGCTCGATGCCGATACCGTCGGACCGTTGGGCGCGCGGCGCTTCCGCCTGTTCGCGCGCAGTGGGCGCACGACCGCCGTGATGTGGGTCGAGCGCGAACATTTCGAGCGCCTCTCGCTGGCGATTGACCGTCTGCTCGCGCGGCTGACCTCCGGCCAGGTGCTGCGCCGTGAGGCTTCGGCAGAGATCGTCGCGCCGCCCGGCCCGCCCTCCGACTTCCCCGACGCGCCACAGATCGAATTTCAGGTCGCGGGCATGCAGATGGGCTACGATGTCGAGCGCCGGCTGGTGCTGCTGCGTGCCTCGCCGCTGGTGATCGAAGAGGATGAGGACGAGGAGCTGACAGTGCGTGAGGATGTCGAGCCGCTCTTCTCGGCGTTCATCTCGCTCGCTCAGGCGCAGCGGCTCAGCGAGCACATGGTCGCCGCGTTGGCGGGCGGGCGCCCGCGCTGTCCCTACTGCGGCGCGCCGATGGAATCGCCGCATCTGTGCCCCAAGTCCAACGGCTATCACCCCGTCAACGTCAACTGAGAGCGCGAAATGTGCAGGCGCAGACATCCAGCAGTTACACGTTCCGCGTCACTGCTCGTTCTCCTGAGCGATTGCGTATGTGCTTGCGTGTGTCGCTGCGTGCCTTGCACGTGGCCTTGTCTCTCCTGATCGGGACACACTTGACGACAGAGGATACCCACAGCAATAGCTAAGGGGTCTCCTGGAGGGCACTATCTGATGCGGCGGGAGCACTCGACTGAGTGATTGCCGAAGCTGTCTGGCTCACTCTGTCACCAGCCTGTGCGTCGCGCAAGCCCGACAGGCCCCATCGCTCGCGAAAGGAGCACACCTACATGGCCACTGCGAACACCCTCACGACTGGCGCGGTTCACCATGTCACGCTGACGGTGACTGATCTCACGCGATCCCGCGAGTTCTATACAAGCCTGCTCGGCTTTCAAGTCGCGCTCGAGTATGGGCCCAAGCTCTTGCTCAGCAACGGCCACATGATCTTGGCAGTTGCTCCCGCTCCCAATCCTGATCGCGCTATCAGTGGAGACCGCTTCGACGAGAATCGGGTGGGACTCGACCACCTCAGCTTCAGCGTCGGCAGCCGGGACGACCTCGAGGCGGCCGCGCGCCTCTTCGAGGAACACAACGTTCCGCACGGCGAGATCGAGGACCTTGGTGTGGGGCTGCGTCTGTATGTCCTTGCTTTCCGTGATCCCGACAACATCCAACTCGAGCTGAGCGCGTCCTACCAATAGGGTCGGGGGTAACTGCCACCTTTAGGACTCTGCACGGTCGCCAGGGCGATGCTTTTCCTGGCGGCCTGACCATAGGTCGTAGCCTCACCCGAGCATATCGTCCACGACCTGCTCCACGGCCATCGCTTCTCCCTCCGCCCATGCCGCCGCGCTGGCGGTCTCGCCGAGTGCATGTCGGGATGGTACCAGCGTCGCATCGAACTCCGCCCGCTCTCTCGGAGGTAGCGGCATGCCGATGCGGCGTCGCAGCGACGCTGCGCAGCCCGCAAGGCGCAGCGCGCGTCCAGGCAATCCTTGCAGCGCGGCGAGTCGCGCTGCATCTTCAAGTGACCACGCGATACCCCAGCGCAGCCCTAGGCTGCGCGCGATACGCAGGCTCTCCTTGAAGATCGCCTGCGCCGCCTCGTTCTCCCCTTGCCGAAGGATGATGTTGCCGAGCTGGTGCAGCGCCCAGGAGACCCCCTGGCCGTCGCCAAGCTCGCGCCAAAGAGCCAGGCTCTCCTCGTTGAGCGCACGGGCATGGGCAAGGTCGTTCTTGTAGGCAGCAGCGATGGCCAGATGGCTGAGCGCGTCCGCAATTCCTTGACCATTGCCCACAGTGCGATTGAGCTCCAGACTCTCCTGGTATGCCGCACATGCCGCGGTGTAGTCGCCCAGCTGTAAGGTCACATACCCCAGATTGGCCATCGAGTCGGCGGTGCCTTTCACATCTCCAAGCTCGCGTCGAATACGTAGGCTCTCAGCAATGAGTGGCCGCGCGGAGGCGTAGTCGCTGGCGTAGCGGCCAAGAAAGCCCGCATTGTTCAGCGCGCTTGCGCACACCGCTGCTGGAACGCCATCGCCTGCCAACGCCAGCAGTTCCGCAAAGCGCTCCCGGCCTTCCGGCACGTAGCCCCGGATGAACCAGAACATCCAGAGCGCACTGGCTAGCCGCAGGCCACAGGCGATCTCGCGTCGCGATGCGAACCACCGCAGGGCTGCGCGCAGGTTGTCATGGTCCCGTTCGAGGCGTTCCAACCAAACGGCCTGATTCGGCGTTTCAAGGTATGCCTCGGCCGCTTCGGCAAACGCCAGGAAGAACTGCGCGTGCCTCTCCTGAACGGCAATGGCTTCTCCGCTCGTCTCAAGGTAGTGCAAGGCATACTGCCGGATCGGCTCGAGCAAGCGGCAGCGCATTTCGTCGGTGTGATCCCCGCCGGGCACGACCAGTGACTTCTCCGCCAGGCTGGTTAGCAGGTCCAGCGCCTGTGTCGCATCCTCGTGTGCTCCCCAGGCAACCTGCTCGGCTGCCCGTAGGGTGAAGCCACCTGCAAACACCGCGAGACCGCGAAAGAGCGCCTGCTCTGCAGGCGCGAGGAGGTTGTGACTCCAGTCGAGCGTTGCTTTCAGCGTCTGCTGCCTGGGTGAGACCGTTCGACTGCCAGCCGCCAGCAAGCGGAAGCTGCCATCCAGCCGCTCCACAATCTCCCCTACGGTCAACATCTTGACCCGCGCCGCGGCCATCTCGATTGCCAGGGGCAAGCCGTCCAGCCGCGCACAGAGCTCCGCGACCGCCTGGACGTCCTGCCCGCTGACCATAAACGTTGGGGACACCGTTTGCGCCCGCTCGAGAAAGAGCGCGACCGCCTCGTAGCGCATCAGATCCTGCAGGAGGAGCAGCGGGTGGGGCACAGGCCGAGAGAGTGGTGGCACCAGCCAAACGACCTCGCCGGGAATGCGCAACGCCTCACGGCTGGTGGCGAGGATGCGCACGTGTGGGCATGCTCCCAGCAGCAACTCGACAAGCTGCGCGCAGGCGAGAATCAAGTGCTCGCAGTTATCCAGGACGATCAGGAGACGCCGCGACCGGAGATGGTCAACCAGAGCTTGGAGCACCAGCACGCCGGAGTCTTGCCGGATTTCGAGTGCTCGCGCCACGGTATCGGCGACGAGGTGAGGATCGGTGAGCGCTGCAAGCTCAACCATCCATACGCCACCTGGGAACCGCTCCCGCAGGGCTGCTGCTGCCTCGATCGCCAGCCGTGTCTTCCCCGATCCGCCTGCGCCAGTCAGGGTGACTAAACGCGCCGATGCCAGCAGCGACCCGATCTCGGCCATCTCATGCCGCCGCCCGACGAAGCTCGTCAGCTGAATTCGGAGGCTATGGTCAACACTCAGGCAGGGCCGCGCGTCCATGCGCTCCCCAGGTGCCTCATTATCCGCCACACCCTCAGAGCGGACCCGGTGCGTGCGTGTCGGATGCGACAAGTCAGGTGTGGGGCGATGCCGGGCAGCCGCCTCGAAAGCAGCATGCTCGTCGCCCACGAGGTGGAGCGCGTCGGCTAGCAGCGCTACGGTGTCCCGCCGCGGCGTCCGGCGAGCACCCCGCTCCAAGTCATTGATGCCGCGGGCACTCAGACCGGCCCGCGCGGCCAGCTCCTCCTGAGTCAGTTCGGCCGCGCGCCGATGCTGGCGGAGCAGATCCCCAAAGCTCGGAGAAGCCCCGGACGACATCGCATGCGTCCCTTCTGGCCCGCTAGCGGCCGCCGGCAGTACGTGGTCACCGCATCCCGCGCTCAGCATCCCGCGCCCGGCACCCGGCGTCCCTCAGCACAATACAATACGCATGTTCCTGCGCATCATAGCACGAGATGGATGATTGCGTGTGTCGGTGCGTTGACGGTTGCGTGTGTTGCGCGTGGTGGTTGCGCTCGCGCTCGGGCACACTGGAATCGTAGGCGAGTCGCTGGAAATCGCCTGCATTGCGGCCGACAGCTGGCGGTTGCTCCCAGGTCGTCCGCTGGACTTTGAGCGCAACGGGCGCACGAACGCGCCGAGAACGGGATCAAGCTGATGAAGATATCACTCCGCCTTCGTCGATCATCTGTCAGCCTTCTGATGGGGTTCGTGATCGTGTCTGGGCTGAGCGCCTGCGGCTCAGGAGCCTCTGCGCTGCCCTCGGCCTCCCATGGGGTTTCTCCTACGCCTGCGGCATCCCGCGGCAAGATCACCGAATTCCCCGTGCCGCCAGCTTCGAGTGGCTTGAGTAGCATCGCAGTTGGTCCCGATGGCGCTCTATGGTTCATTGACTCAGGCGCCAATCAGATCGGGCGTATCACCACAAGCGGTCACATGACCGAGTTCGCGTTGAATGTCACTGGCACTTTGGGCGGCATGGCGACAGGCCCCGATGGCGCCCTCTGGTTCACCGAGCAAGATAACAACCAGGTCGGGCGTATCACGACGAGCGGCCACGTCACCGAGTTCCCGCTCCTCACGGATAGCAGCATGCCGATTGGCATCGTGGCCGGCCCCGACGGCGCCCTCTGGTTCACCGAGTCAGTCGCGAATGAGTTTGGCGCCAGCCAGATTGGGCGCATCACCACGAGCGGCCAGGTCACCGAGTTTCCACTCCCTAACGCTCTGAGTGGTACGCTGAGCGGTTTGAGTGACATCGTGGCCGGCCCCGACGGCGCCCTCTGGTTCAATGGGACTGACGGGATCGGGCGCATCACCACGAGCGGACAAGTTGCCGAGCATCTTCTCCCCACGATCCAGAGCAGACCCGCAGGGCTTGCAGTTGGCTCAGATGGCACCCTCTGGTTCACTGAGGCGGGAACCAATAAGATTGGACGCATCACCACGAGCGGCCAGGTCACCGAGTTCCCGCTTCCCGCGCCTCTGATTGGTCCTTCGGGTCAGAGCGGCTTAGGTAGCATCGCGGCAGGTCCCGATGGCGCCGTGTGGTTCACTGCCTCGGAGACCAATCAGATTGGGCGCATCACCACGAGCGGACAAGTCACCGAGTTCCCTGTGCCGACCCCTCAGAGCGGGGTGGGCGACATCGTGGCCGGCCCCGACGGCGCCCTCTGGTTCACCGAGGACGCTGTCCATCAGATCGGGCGCATCACCTCAGGGTGAGCTTCGCTGTTTTCAAGCTGAATAGCTGGCGCTGCCTCTACTACGACCAGCCGATGGAGTCTCGCGCATCTGACCGGGCAAGTCCCTGCTGGCTGGCCTTGGAGGCGCCGGAAGCCGCATGATATACTGAATGCGGCCCGCAATGGCGCGGGTTGTGCTGGGAATCACAGAACTCAGCGGCATGCCGCACGAGCCGGCAAACTGCCTTCACATGCGGCATCGCGCTCTGCGAGCAGGAGAACATCCGCATGGCAATGACGCGTGTGAAACGACCGACCCTTGCCGACCTCAACCTCGACCTCGGCAAACGCACCCGACTCCACCGGCTGCTGTATCGCAACGGCCCCGCCAACGGCACGCTACTGCTGCTGCCGATCGACCAGGGCCTCGAACACGGCCCGCGCGACTTCTTCCCCAATCCGCCCGCCAAGGACCCCGACTTCCAACTGCGGCTGGCAAAGGAGGGCAATTTTTCGGGCATTGTCTTCCAGTATGGCATCGCCCAGAAGTACATGCAGCAGTATGCCGGCGAGGTGCCTCTGGTGCTCAAGCTCAATGGCAAGACCGAGATTCCGTCCGACACGGCGCCGATCTCGCCGCTGATCGCCGGCGTCGAGGACGCCGTGCGATTAGGCGCCGATGCCGTGGGCTACACGCTGTACGTCGGCTCGCCGATCCAGGACCAGGACTTCGGCCAGTTCCGCGCCGTGCGCGAAGAAGCTGACGCCTACGGTATGCCGATCATCGTCTGGGCGTACCCCCGCGGCGAAGCCATCGACGCCAAGGGCGGGCGCGACAGCCTGTACGCCATTGACTACGCGGCACGAGTGGCCGCCGAGCTAGGCACCGACGTGGTCAAGATCAACATGCCCAAGATCAACCCCGAGAAGGACAAGCTGGCTCCCAAGCCGTACAACAGCATGCAGCCGACACAAGAAGAGGCGGCGCGCATGGTTGTGGAGTCAGCGGGTAGGACTCTTGTCCTATTCAGCGGCGGCGAGATGCAGGGCGAGGGCAATGTGATCGAGAAGGCGCGCACGGCGATGGACGCTGGCGCGACGGGCCTGATCTTTGGCCGCAATGTCTGGCAGCGCCCCTTCGACGAGGCGCTCAAGCTGGGCCACGAGATCGAGGAGATGCTCCGCGACTACGGTGCGTAGGGCGTACGGGTTGCATCCCCCAAACGTCCTATTATCGTCACTGTTTCGGGCGCCGGTAGTACCTTTGGGAGGCAGCCGGCGCCTTTTCGCGCCGTGCGCGCGGACGTGGTAGACTGGCCTCACGTGCGGATGGGCAATTCTCCCGATCTGGCAGGCTGCCGCCACGCCACGGCGTGGCACGACGCACCGCGAGCAAGATAATCGGCTGCCAGGTATCGTACGTGTGGGGGGCGAGCGCATGGAATCCATTCGGGTGATGATCGTTGATGAGCATCCATTGTTCCGTCAGGGGTGCCGTTGGGCATTGGAAACCTCTGGGGATTGCGTGATCGTGGCCGAGGCCTCGGAGAGCAAGGTTGGGCTGGAGCTTGCCAAGCAGCACACGCCAGATGTGGTGCTGATTGACGCCCTGCTCTCGACCAACGACGCGCTGGAGCTGGCCCGCCAACTGCGGCACTCGTCGCCGCGGGTCGCGATCATCATGCTGACGGCCTTCGAGGACGAGGAACAGCTCTTCCAGTCCATGAAGCTGGGCGCCGCGGCTTACCTGCTCAAAGGCATCTCACCCGAAGATCTGCTCGACGCGGTGCGCAAAGTCAGCCGCGGAGTCTACATCATCAACGACAACGTGCTCTCGCGGCCGACCGTCGCAGGGCGCGTGCTGCGCTCGTTCCGCGAGATGACCGCCGAGGAGCCGCCGGAGGTGCAGCCGCTCTACTCGCCGCTCTCGGGCCGCGAGATTGAGATCCTGGATTACATCGCGCGCGGTAACAGCAACAAAGAGATCGCCAAGTCGCTCAAAATCAGCGATCAGACGGTCAAGAACCACATCACGTCAATCCTCAAGAAGCTCTCGGTCAACGACCGCACGGCGGCGGTCGTGCATGCGCTCAAGCACGGATGGATCAAGATGGACGCGCAGTCATAGTCAGAGCGCAGGCGGGTGGACATTGACCACGACCTCCGTTCTCCGCTCCTGCTCCCGCGCAGGAGCGGAGGTGGAAGGATTCGTCGGGGGGATGATGCGGCGCTCGCGCGCAAGACATGAGCCGCCGCAGTCACTCGTCCTCAGAAGCGGGGACTGGCGGCATGGGTGCGCCGTCCTTATGGTGATCACCACCATGGTAGGGATTGGGCAGCGGCATCGCATGCGGCACGTCGTGGCCGTCGCCATCGTGCCCGTCATCGCCATTGTGCTCGCCGCCGTGTTTTTCGCCCTGACGCGCGCCCGGCGCGCTGAGCGACACGACGATATGCGATGGCGCAACGACTGGCGTGCTGAGCGCACCAGTGATTGCCGCGGCCGTCCGCGCCGGGTTGGTAAGGGTAGCCGCGACACGACGTGGCTGATGGCCTGCGGCCTGGCCGAGCACGAAGCCCGCCGCACAGCCGGCAAGCAACACCGCGACGACCTTACGGTAGGCGGAGGCGCCGCTGAGCCGTGCAAGTATGGAGAGAATCATCGCAATTGGTGCCTTGCGTGAAGAATGCCGCCAACTAGGTAGAGACGAGCGACGTGGCCGTACGGCCACATCGGCTTCATCCGTCCGGGCGCGAGCCGGACGCTCCACGCTTCAGCACACCGCGTGCCAGCCAGTTCTCCCTATGCGATTCGCTCGATGATCGTCGCGATGCCCTGGCCGACACCGATACACATCGTCGCCAGCCCGTAGCGCCCGCCGCGGCGCTCTAGCTCGTGCAGCAGCGTGACTACCAGCCGCGCCCCCGACGCGCCCAGCGGGTGGCCGAGCGCGATGGCGCCGCCGTTGACGTTGGTGCGCGCGGGGTCCAGCTCCAACTCGCGGATGCACTGCAGCGACTGTGAGGCGAAGGCTTCATTCAGCTCGACCAGATCGAGGTCGCGGACGCTGAGGCCGGCGCGGGCCAGCGCCTTGCGCGTGGCGGGGATCGGGCCGAGTCCCATGTACGCCGGGTCCACGCCGGCTACGGCGCAACTTACGAGGCGCGCGCGCGGCCGCCAGCCGGCCTCCTCGGCCCGCGAGTGCGTGGTCAGCACCACCGCGGCCGCGCCGTCGTTGATGCCGGAGCTGTTGCCGGCAGTGACGCTGCCTCCCTGCCGAAACGCTGGCTTCAGCGCGGCGAGGGCTTCCAGCGTCGTATCAGGGCGCGGCTGCTCATCGGTATCCACGGTGACCGTGCCACGCTTGCCCGCCGGTGCCTCCACCGGCACGATCTCGTCGCGGAAGCGGCCCGCGGCGATGGCGGCGACGGCGCGGCGGTGGCTTTCCAGCGCGAAGGCATCCTGGTCCGCGCGCGAGACATGGTGGCGCTCGGCGACGTTCTCGGCCGTCTCGCCCATACTGTAGGGGTGGTGCATCTCGGCCAGCCGCGGATTGAGGAAGCGCCAGCCGATGGTCGTATCTTGCAGCTTCTGCTCGCCGCGCGCAAACGGCGTCACCGGCTTGCCCAACACGTAGGGCGCGCGGGTCATGCTCTCGACGCCGCCCGCCACATACACGTCGCCCTCGCCGGCCCGGATCGCATCGGCGGCGGTGTTGATCGCCTGGAGGCCGGAGCCGCAGAGCCGGTTTACCGTCTGGCCCGCGACCTCGACGGGAAGGCCGGCGAGCAGCAGCGCCATGCGCGCGACATTGCGATTGTCTTCGCCCGCCTGGTTGGCGCAGCCGAAGACCACGTCCTCGATGGCCTCGCGCGGCACACCAGCCCGGCGCACCGCCTCGGCGATCACCAGCGCGGCCAGGTCGTCGGGCCGCACGTCTTTGAGCGCGCCGCCGTATTTGCCCATCGGCGTGCGCACGGCGGAGAGGATCACGACGTCGTCCATGGTGACTGCTCCCAGGGGTGATTCACTGACCGCGGCAGAGGGCGAGGCGGGCCTCGCCACTACAGTGCGGTGTGTGTAGGCATGTGTAGGAGCGTCCGGCGGACGCCCGCTGGTGGACACCTGCCGCGACGCGCTGTTTCTGGAATTCAGTCCCTCACGCGTGCTCCGGCATTTCGATGCCGAGGCGAGCTACCACCAAGCGTACGATGCTTGCTATTCGATGACTACTGGCCGGTGAAATTGGGCTTGCGCTTCTCCAGGAAGGCGCGCATGCCCTCCTTCTGGTCTTCCGAGGCGAAGAGCAGCGCGAAGAGCCGCTTCTCGTAACGCAGCGCCTCTTCGAGCGGCATCTCGTAGGCCATCAGGACGGCCTCTTTGGCGAGCCGCAGCGCCAGCGGCGACTTCTCCGCGATCTTCATCGCCAGCTTCTTGGCCTCATCAACGTGCTGCCCCTCCGGCACGACACGGTTCACCAGGCCCCATTGCTGCGCCTCCTGCGCGCTGATCGGCTCGCCGGTCAGCACGAGCTGCATCGTGCGGAACTTGCCCGCGGTGCGCGCGAGGCGCTGCGTGCCGCCGGCGCCAGGCATCACGCCGATGTTGATCTCGGGCTGGCCGAAGCGCGCGTTCTCGCTCGCCACGATCAGGTCGCAGTGCATCGCCAGCTCGTTGCCGCCGCCCAGCGCGTAGCCGCCCACCGCGGCGATCATCGGCTTGTGGATGCGGCGGATGCGGTCCCAGGCTTCGAAGCCGCCGATGAGCATGTCGATCGCGCCCTTGCCCGACATCTCGGCGATGTCGGCGCCCGCGGCGAACGCCTTATTGCCAGCGCCGGTGAGCACGATGCAGCGGATCGCGTCGTCGTGGTCCAGCTCTTCGAGGCGCTCGGCCAGCTCGCTCACAATCTGCCAGTTGAGCGCGTTCAGCTTCTCCGCGCGGTTGATCGTCACCAGTGCGATCGGACCCTCGTGGTCCACGACGATGTATTGTTGTTGGTCGGGCACCGTTGCCTCCATCTGACACAAACTAGACGCACGCCTTGGGGCCGCTCAGTGTCGCATGCCACGCCGTTCAGTATAGCATCGTGGCGCCGGCGGGCGCCTGCCGCGCGGTGCGGGTGCCGGCGACAGGGGGCGGCGAATCGTTGTCCGCGACAAGGGCCGGCGGTTGAATCCGCGCCTTGAGGGCGTCCCGCTGCGAAGTCCGCCCAAGGCGGACTGGGAGATCGGGATCGGCAGGCACAGGCACCATGATCACCTCCCGATCCTCACCCGCGCAGGCGGGTTTGGCGGCCGAAGGCCCTCCAGGTGCGGCTTTAACCGCTGGCTGTTGCCCGTGATGCACTTAGCGTGTCCAGAAGCCCTGTGGGTCGCATTCGCGGATGATGCGCAGCTCGTCGGCGGTGGGGGCCGGTGTCGCGCGCGCGTCGGGGGCGATGCGCAGCTCCCAGCCGGTGTTGGCGCGCACCTCGTCGGGCGTGGCGAAAGGATGCCACGAGCGTAGCTCCATCTCGTGGGTGTCGAGCGTGAAGCCCAGCACGCCGAGCGTGGTGATCACGGCGTCGGGTCCGCCGCGCGGCAGTCCCACACGCTCGCGCCAGTCGCCGCCGTCGCCATAGCCAGGACTGGTGATGTAGCTGACGCGCTCGGGGAAGCGGTGCTTCTCGTGCGCCATGACGATCGCCAGCCGGCCCGCCAGCGAGGCGATATCGGCTCCGCCTCCGCTGCCCGGCAGCTTGACCTTAGGATGGTGGCGGTCGCCAATGTAGCTCGTGTTGAGGTTGCCGAAGCGGTCCACCTCGGCGCCGCCGACGAAGCCCAGGTTCGCGCAGCCCTGCGCCAGTAGGCCCATCAGCGCGGTGGTGCGCGTGGCCCACTCGGCGCCGGCGATGTTGGGTGCGTCGCCCATCGTCAGCAGCAGCTCCGGCGAGGGTGCGTCGCGCACCAAGCCGTTCTCGAAGAGGCCGACCGCTTCGGGCGCGTGCGTGCGCTTGGCGAGCGCGAAGGCGATCAGCGGCAGGCGCATGCCGACGAAGACCACCTCGGCGTCGCGAATCTGGCGCGCGGCGCAGACGACCATCAACTCCTGGGGGGTATATTCCGCCATCGGGCGCTCCTTCAGAAACTAACCGCAGAGGACGCGGAGGACGCAGAGGAAGAAGAGAGATGAACCGCAGACGGCGCCAAGTGTTATAGTCGGGGCTTCATCCTGTGCGCCACGTGCGCCAGCACTTGCAGTGCCGCGGCGGCCGCGCATCTCCCTCACGACACATGACACGTCGGAGCAGGCATGAGATCGGCTCGCATGCGACTCGGCTGACCTCCAAAACCTCTGCGTCCTCTGCGTCCTCCGCGGTTCATCTCTGAATCTCTAATATCTGAATCTCTAATACCCGTAGTCTACTGGCGCGGCCGGGCGCGACGCGCGCACGCCCAGGCCGGCCCAGCGGTCGGCGCCGAGCTGGTCGAGATACGCCGCGCGGTTCGGCACATCGAGCACCCACTCGCGCAGCCACGCGGCGAAGCCCTCCGGCGTGCGCGACGCCGCGTGATACTCGGCGTAGGTCGCGTGGTCGCGATTGTAGTAGCCCTGCACCGGCGAGGGGTGCGCCCCACCCGGCACATACACCACCGCCAGCGTCTTCATCGCTGGGGCCAGCACGCGGTTGGGATCGCTCAGGATCATCTCCGGCGCAACGATCTCCTCCGCGGTGTAGATCACGCCTTTTGCCGCCAGCGCCGCTTCCTCACAGATGCCCATGCCGCCCCAGACGTGCGCCCGCCCCTCACGGTCCGCTCGCTGGACGTGGAGGATTGCCACGTCGGGCACGAGCGCGGGGACGAGCAGCGTCGGCTCGCCGCCGAAGGGCGACGGCGCCGGGCGCATTGCGGGGTGGTCGCGAGCGATGTCGCTGCCCAGGAGCGAGCGCATGGGGATGTAGGGCACGCCGAGCGCGGCGGCCAGCAGCGCCAGCCCGACGCTGTAGTTGCTATAGTCCTCGATGGCGATGGGGTGCGGCTGGCCCTTCTCGGCGGCGCGGCGGTAGTTGTAGCCCAGCCCCTCGCTGACGTTGCCGGCCCAGGCGGCTTTGACGCCCGCGACGCAGCCGGCGCCGATCAGCTCGTCAAAGAGGATGTCGGAGATCGGGCCGATCAGCGTCAGGTTGCGCTTGCTCTGGCGGATAATCTCGTGGCCGGCGGCGAAGGGGATCAGCCCTTCGAGGGCGCAACTCATCGCCACGCTGGCACCATCGGGGACGAAGCGCCGGATCGCCTCGTCGAGTGGAAGCAGCTTATCGCTCATGTGGTGGTCAATCCCAGAAGCTCTCTAGCGGCCGCTGCGGCAGCGGGCGGCCGTGCATCAGGGCAAGACTCAGCTCGCGGCCCGGCGCCCACTGCTCGATGACTCCGCAGGCGCCGAAGCCCAGCGATTCGTAGAGCCGGCGCGCCTCGGGCGTCGCGGTGAGCGCCGCCATCTCGCAGCCGGCGTCGCGCGCTTCTTCGAGCGCCCCCGCCAGCAGCGCCCCGGCGATGCCGCGCCGCCGCGCATGGGGCAGCGTGGCGACGTGGTAGACGCCCGCGACGCCCGCATGGCGCAGGATTGCCAGCGCCGCAACCGTCTCGCCGTTTTGCCGCGCCAAATACACGCTGAAGGCGGGGTTCTCAATGGTCCAGCGCGCCATCGGCGCCGCCGCGACATAGAAGACCTCGCAGATCACCTCCAGCGCCTCGTGCTCGTCGCGCGGCGAAGCGACGCGGCCACATGTGACGCCGCGCTCGACCGGCGGCAGCGTGCGTGGCGGGCGCCAGCCGGCCAGATCCAACGTCATCGCCGTCGCACCGCCCCAGGTCTGCATGCCCAGAGCGCGGAGCTG
>DASVAA010000055.1:0-13529 GCA_036376595.1 Ktedonobacterales bacterium
CTCCGCGCTCCCCTCGCCCCGCAGGGAGAGGGGAGCGCGGAGTGAGAATTCCCCGTCACCCATACACCTGCGGGCGGCGGTTGGCGAGGGAGGGGATGCGGCGGCGCACATCGGCCACGCGCGCGGTGTCGATCTCAGCCAGCGCCAGGCCCGGCGCGGTGCCGGCATCGGCCAGGACGTCGCCCCAGGGGTCCACGATCGCGCTGTGGCCCCAGCACCAACGGTCGTGCGGATGCTCGCCTGTCTGGCCCGCTGCGACGACGAAGCAGCCGTTCTCGATGGCGCGGGCGCGCAGCAGCGGCTCCCAGTGGTCGCGTCCCGTCTCGCGGGTGAAGGCTGCCGGCAGCAGCAGCACCTCGGCTCCAGCCAGCGCCAGCGCGCGGAACAGCTCCGGGAAGCGCAGGTCGTAGCAGGTGGCGAGGCCGAGCCGCAGGCCCGCAATCTCGACAGTGACCACGCGGTCGCCCGGCGCGACGGTGGCCGACTCACGATAGGGCGCGGCGGAATCGTCGGGCGCGGCGTCGAAGAGGTGAATCTTGCGGTACGTGGCGGCCAGGTTGCCCTGCGGATCGAAGAGCACGGCAGTATTGGCCGGACGCGGATCGGCGGCTGGGTCAGGCGGCGCTTCGAGCATGCTGCCGCCGTGGAGGATGAGATGGTGCTCGCGGGCCAGCGCGCTCAGCCGCTCGGTCACCGGGCCGGGGATCGGCTCGGCGTTGCGAGCGTTGCCCTCCTGCGGTCCCAGGTACGTCCACAGCTCTGGCAGCACCACCAGCCGTGCCCCGGCCTGCGCCGCGCGCGCAATCGCCGCCTCAGCCTCGTCGATGTTGGCCGCCTTGTCGTCGCCGGAGTTGAGCTGCACCGCCGCCGCGCGAATCTTCATCGGGCGCCCCCCTTGTCACTGCCTGGGTATCACATCTCGCCTCAAGCGTACACGGTCCTCGCCAAGCGCGCCAGACCCACTGGCAGTGGTGGCCGCTCCGCTCAATGTTTCGCATTGGAAGATCGTGCGATTATTCCGGTGGGCAAGTGTGCCCCAAGGCAGGCAGGCGGTCTGAAGCACCGCGGGTAATCTTGGTTGCGAACGTATCTGAATATTGCGGGAGCTTGCCAGAGTGAGGCATTCGGTTTCAACTGCCGGCTGCTGAGCCACGCTCGCGAGTCCGATCCTGATGGCGTGCGTGCAGCACGAGATTGCCGCGCAGCTTGAGCCGCCGCGTGACGGCGAAGACACGCTCGACGCGCGCCACCTGATCGGGCGTGTAGCGCGTGACCAGCAGGTTGACGCTCACTGTGCCGCCGGCAGCCAGCAGCGCCGCGAGCTGACGTAGGAACGGTTCGGCGAGCGCGCCGCGCACCAGGCGCCCGACGTCGAATAGGTCGAGGCAGATCAGGTCGTAGGCTCCCGGCTCGGTCGCCGCATGCTCTGAGGCCCACGCGAAAGCGTCAGCCTGGATGACGTGCAGTCCCGGCACGCTGTCGAGGCCAAGCATCGAGCGCGCGACGGCGAGCACTGACGGGTCGCGTTCCACGCCGACGATGGATGCGCCCGGACAGCGGCGCGCGAGCAGCGCGGCGACCGTTCCGCCGCCCAGACCCAGCAGCAGCGCGCGCCGTGGGCAGCCGGGCGGCAGCATCAGCCCCCAATAGCCGCCGCCGGGACCAGGATGTGGCTCACCATCCGACCCCCCTCCAAGGCCGACCACACCCTCAACCGGCACGCTCACGGATTGCACCACACCGCCGACCTCCAGCGCGGTGCCCCAGCCCTCGCGCGGACTGGTGGTGACGGGCGGATGGAGCTGGCGTTTGGGGCGATGGCGCGGCCCTGACATGAGAGAAACCCTTGCTTGGGCGTGTCGGGCAGTGGTCGAGGCGCGAGGCACCTTACCGCGCGCTCGTGCGACCCGTGTCCCACACCCCACATCTCTGATGGAGACGGATCATGCAGTTGCCGATCGCAAGCTGCACAACGGCGACCAGCGCGCGCACGAGAGCATACCACGCTGGGATATACGGTGATACGACGCCGGCCAGCTCGAACGGGCAGGCGGCAAGCTGGAGCTCCGAGCGCGTGAAGGCGGCCGTCACGAGCCAGAAGACCCAGAGCCAGCGCCTCAGGATCCCGACCGCCAGCATACCGGCGAATATCGCGATGGCGACCAGGCTCCCCGGCGCTCCGGCGCTCCGGCGCGCTGCTGCTGTTAGCCTATGGCGCCGGGCAAGGGCACATGAACGGTGCGCGCTCGGTATGGCAGGATGTCCACTGGCCTCTATCCGTTCCCGCCAGTTGCCGCTACACGTACCAGAGCGATGATGGCGGCTGCAAGCGGTAGACGGCGAAGTTCGTGAAGACGCCCGTGGTAGCACCATCGGCGAGGTACACGCCGGCGCGCCCTTGATGTGGTGTGGTCATCGTGCCGACATGCGGGGCGTTCCCATAGACATCGGGATCGCCATCGGACGCCGAGCCGACGAATGCGCCGTTGACGTAGAGCACATAGTCCTGGCCGCGCGTGATAGCCAGCAGCGTGTTGGCGGCGCTGGCTCCTTTGTGGATTGCAGCGCTGCTTCCGCCGGCGAGATAATGCCAATCGTCGCCAGCGTTGGCATCTATGGGGTGGTATTGCCACAGCGTCCAGCCGCCATCGGTGGGGCTGACCACGAACGTGACGTAATCATCGCGGGCGGCATCTGAGCGCACGATCAGGCCGACGCCGTCGGAGGGCGTGCTGCCAAGTTGGCGTGTCGTCACCTGGACGGCCACATCGCCGTAGGTGGCCGGTGTCCACGACGTGATGGGGCTGCCGGATGTACCCATGAGGTGGTAGGACTGGCCCTGATACTGCACGCCATGAGCAGTGGCTCCCGACACCAGCCAGGTGCCGTCAGGTGCGGCGAGGCTGTCCGCATACAACGGTGTCTCGGCGTGGATTTGGGCCGGCAGTCCAGAGAGGTAGCGCACCTGAGCCTGCTGCACCACCCAGGAGGTGCCAGCGAGCAGCGCGAACGCGACGACGGTCGCGAGGAGCAGCATGCAGCCTTTGCCGGCGGCGCTCTTCGGCGGTGCGGTCTGTAGTCCAGCGGCCTCCAGCACCTGCCGCACCGCGTCGGATACGCCCTTGGCATCCGCGCTGTCAGGCGGCTCGAGCTTGCCAAGGAGTGCGGTCAATCGCGCCTCGGCTCCGGCGTTCAGGCCGCGCTGCCGAGCGTTGTCGAGCTGGGCGAGCATCCGCTCGCGGATGGCATTCGCTGCCGGCGGTGACCCCGGCGCTCGCGACGAAATCACCTGATTGACCGCGGCCGTCAGATCGCGCAGTGGCAGACCAGTGCGGCTGACGATCAGCCCCGCGAGCCCGTCGGACGCTTCGCGTGTGTGATCGAAACGGCTATCCGATCGCTGCCAGGCGATCACCTGTTCGCCACTGTCGAGCACGTAGACACGGCGCCCGGGCCATTCGCCGAGGCTGGCGAGAGCCGAGACCGTGTAGAAGGCGCGGGCATCGCTCCAGGGCAATGCAGGGCGGCTCGCTCGGCGTGTCCAGCGGATGCCAAGCTCTGCCACGGTTACAGGTTGTGGCCGTCCCGCACGAAGCCCACGAACAGCCCAGTTGGTGCCGATAGCGAGCAGCACGAGCGCGAGCACGCTCGATGTGAAATCGAGCCACAGCGGCGGGTTGTTGCGCGCCTGAGGCTGCGTCAAGCCAAGGCCGATGAGGACGGCGGCGACGAAGGCGGCGACGAATCCCAGCGACAGGGCTGCTGCTCCGCAGATGTCCAGGAGCTTCGCCTGCGCGTCTGTCAGCGGGCGCACGCGCCCGATCTCCAGAGGCTCACCGCGGGCAGTCGCACCGTCCTCCGGCCGCTCCGTGGCGAGAGGCGCGAGCCGCATATCGCCTGCCAGCAGCGCATGCCTCACTACCTGCACTCGCTGGCGCAGGGCGCTCGTTTGCGCCGCGTCTGAGGCTTTGGACTGCAAATTCCAAATGTTCAAGACGAGCAGCAAGGCGAACATGAACCCGATGAGCCACGCCCACAGCGGCTGCGCGGCGGCCGTCTGCCACTCGATCCAGAGCTGGCGCAGCGCGAAGACGCAAATCGCGCCGATCGCCAGCACTATGAGGGCAGTCGAGATGCGAGTGGCGACCGCGGCCCAGCGCGCTCGGCGTCCTTGATCGTCATGCGCCCGGCTGAAGGTGCCCAGCAGCGCGGAGGAGTCTGCCACCGAATGAGCCTCCGTCTGGTGCCGCTGTGGATGCGCCCTGTGCCGCCGCGCTAGCATGGCAGGAACGAAGCGCCGTGTCAAGCTCACGGCTGGGACGCTGAGGGGCCGGGGTATCAGCCGCCGTACGCACCGCGGAGATGCTCCGGCAGCAGGGCAGCCACGCGGCTCAGGGCATCGCCGCCGGCCCAGGCGTCGAGCTGCGCCTTGGGCAGGTCGCGCGGCGGCGTGGGGTGCCACGTGGGACCAATGCTTAGATGCAGCGCGCCGCCTGGTTCCTCGTAGACTGCGGTGGGCAGCAGCGGCGCGCCGGTTGCGGCGAGTGCAAGCAGCGAACGCCCACTCCCCGCGGTGGCGCGCCTCAGCCCGCGCGTGTTGCCGAGCACACCCTCCGGTGAGATGATCAGGCAGGTCGAGCGCCCGCTCGCGCCGCGCAGCGCCTGCAAGCAGGTGCGCAGGGCGTGGCGGCGTGACTCCTCAGCACCAGCGTCGAGCGCCTCGGCCGGCGTGACGAGTATCATGTCCCACAGGCGGGCGACGCGCGCGAAGATCGCCTGTGTCAGCGGTACCGTCGCACCATCGAGCAGCGCGCGGTCGGTGATCACGAAGCGGCAGCGCAGGTCGTCGCGCACGCTCCATAGCGCGTCGCAGAGCAGTCCGCCGCAGAAGCCAACCCACAGGTCGCGCCGCTGATAGTGATTGGCGACGACGACGAACGGACCCTCGCGCGGCACATGCTCCAGGCCCTCGATCTTCGGGCGTACCGGCAGCGCGCGCACCGCCAGCGCGCAGTCCGCGCGAAACGAGCGTGGGCGGCCGAGCAGGATGTCACGGCCCATCGCGACAGCCCAGCGCAGCGGGAAGCGGTAACGCAGCGCCGGCACACCGGGGGGCCGCTCGTTCGGCGTGGGTGTGCGCAGGGCGCGCCAGATACGGCGCGGTGTCGCGCGCGGCGGCTTCGGCTTAGCCATGGCCTACCGCCCCTCTCCTCGACATCGGCTGCAGCGCCCCTCCACGAGCTGGGTACCGCCGGCCCTTCCAGAATACGCGCCGGCCGGTGAGCACGCGCAGCATCGAGGCCAGCGCGATCAACGTGAAGGCCAGCGCGGCCAGCGGCGCCAGCAGCGCGTATGCCCGTCGCACGCCGAAGGCGCGCTCCCAGGGCATCAGCAGCGCCACCTGCGCGCCATAGGCCAGCACCGCCGCGCCCAGGCTGAGCGGCGACCGCGCGTAGATCGCCCACGCGAGCGCAGCGAGTATCCCGGTGTTGCAGGCCGTGCTCAGCACCACCAGCGCCCCGGCCAATCCCTGCTGGCGCAGGAACTGGAGGGCGTTCTTCTGGAAGCCCGCGACAAGCGCCCGCAGCCCGGTGTACATCCGCACCCGCACTAGTTCCTCGCCGTGGCACACCAGCGGGGAATAGCCCGCGCGCTTGAGTGCCCCTGCCAGCGCCACGTCGTCAATGATGCTGCCGGCGACCGCGGCGTGGCCCCCGCAGGCGGCGTAGGCCTCGCGCTGGATGAGGAAGTACTGCCCATTGGCGAGCGCGGAACCGGTGGGCCGGCTCAAGCGCCTGGGCCGCACGCCGACGAAGTATTGCTGGTAGGCAAACGGCAGCAGCAGCCGCTCCCAGAAGCTCAGGCACTGCTGGCGCGGGAAGAGCGAGAGCGCCGCCGTGCCCGCCTCGTGCGCCGACCACACCGCCGCCCGCAGCGAGCCATACTCATGTTCGGTGTCGGCGTCGGTGAAGAGCAGCCAGCCGCCGCGAGCGGCCTGCGCGCCCTGCCAGCACGCCCAGGTCTTGCCGGTCCATCCCGGGTCAGGGCCGGCAAGATGCAGCGCGCGAACGAGGCCCTCGGTGTCGGCGGCGTAGCGATCGGCGATAGCCGGCGTGGCGTCGGTTGAGGCGTCGTCCACGACGATCACCTCGTACGCCGGGTAGTCGAGGGCGATCAGCGAGCGCAGGAGCTTTGGCAGGTTGCGCTCTTCGTTACGTGCGGGGACGACGACCGAGACGGATGGTGCGCCAGCGAGCGGATGGCCGGTCATGCCGCGCTGCCAGCGCAACACGGGCGGCAGCGCGCGATAGTGGGCCAGCGACAGCGTCCCGCACCCTGCGATCACCGCGGCGACCGCGAGCGGCGCGGCAACGGTGGCAGCCGGCGCGATCTGAGGCGGCAGCGCGACCGCGGAGCCGAGCACGGTGACGGGGACCGTAGCGGCAGCAGCGCCGGCGGATGCACCCATGCCGAGGGGACTGCCAGTCGCGAGAGCCTTGCCCGGGCGGGCTAGAGAGAGGAAGCGCGGATGCCCTGGGAATTCTTCTCCGCGTCCTCCGCGACGCTCCGCGTCCTCCGCGTGCTCTGCCCCTGTCACCACCTCGCCGCGCGGGGTGGAGGGGCGCGACATGTCCATTTGGCCGGGGGACGAGGACCTGCGATGCCTCCACCACATACTGCTGCTTGCTCCCACATCGTTCTGGTGATGGCGTCCAGGTCCCGCGCACCGGCAGGGAAGATGCCCACCGGATGCGGGTCCCGCGGCAGCGCCTCACCATTCATACCATATGCGGCAAGCGCGCGGGGTCCAGCGTCGCGGCCAGCCGCACGCCGAGAAACAGCACAAGAAACGTCGCACCTGCCCGCGCCGCTCGACAGGCTGCTCGTGGGCGATCCGGATGCGATCGCGGCGCAAGTGGATGCGGTCTGGGAGCAGATGCGCGGGTGGGAGGCGCTGGCGAGCGAATAGCTTCCCGGACGCTACGGAGCTGCCCGACGCGCCGCCTCGGCCGGCTCGACCACCGGCATCGGCGCATCATGGAAACCGGCGGGGTCGCGGGTCACGATCAGGTCGAGCGCCGCATGCTGAGCGCAGGCAATCTGCACATTATCTTCGGAGTCACGGCCCAGCAAAGCTGCTACTATAGTGAGAAGTGGGCGATTCACGGCGATGATGCCAAACTGCGCCAGACAACGTTGAACGGCCGCATGTGCCTGGGCGATCCCGACCTGGCGGCGCGAGATGTAGAAGATGTCGGTCAGCTCAGTCCCACGTTCGCGATTGGTTGACCTGCTCCTTGGCACGGAACGCCCGCTCCAGATCGATGTCGTAGGCGTTGGCGAGGTCGAGCAGATAGCTGAGCACGTCGGCGAACTCTTCTTCCAGCGGCATGTCGCGCGGCTTGGCCTGCTCCGCGTAGAGCCCGGCCGCTTTGCGCATGGCTTTGGCCAGCTCGCCGACCTCTTCGACGAAGAGCATGAACTTCTCGGACGGCGTGTCCTTGGTCCAGCCGCGCTCCTGACAGACCGCGTCCACGTAGCGTTGCAGATCGGCCAGCGTGGGATGCTCTGGTAGCTCAGCCATCCTGCTTCCTCCCCTTCGCCTTCAAACGTGCTAGGCGCCGCGCCCCGTCCTATCGCCGCCGGCTTTGCGGCACCGCGCCACCAACACGGCGGGCACCTCCGCCCACACCGGCCGGTTTGTGAACGCGGGCGCCTCGGGGAGTGAATCGGTAGGACCCGGCTCGCTCAGCCTCTCCAGCGCCAGGCCGGCATCGGCCAGTGCATTGACGTAGGTCGAAAGCGTGCGATGATAGGCGCCGACCTTGCCAGGCGGCCCCGCGCGCGTGTCTGACCGCCAGAAACCTTCCTCGAAATAGGCCCCGACGGTGCGCACCATCCCTTCGGGCGTCTCGATCTCGCCCGATCGCGCTGTGTGGTAGCAGGGGTGCAGGATGGCGAAGACAAACCAGCCGCCGGGCTTCAGCACGCGCGCGACGCTGCCCAGCGTCGGGTCCAGCTCGGCGATATCCATCAGCGCCATAAAGCAGAGCACGCCGTCGAAGGAGGCGCCGGCCACGCCGTCGAGGCGGTGGGCATCGGCGTGCAGGTAGGTGATGCCGCGCGGCTCGGCCGCCTCGTGGCGGCGGGCGATCGCCAGCAGCTTCGCCGAGAGGTCAACGCCGACGACCTGCGCGCCCCGGTCCGCCAGATAGCGCGCCACCCGACCCTGGCCGCAGGCGAGGTCGCAGACACGCTGCCCGGCCAGCTCGCCCATGAGCGCTTCAGCCGCCGGAAAGTATGGATCATCGGGCATCGCGTGCGTGCCAAGCCAGCGGTCGTACCACTCGGCAATTTCGTCGTAGGCGCTGATGGTCACGAGTGGCCTCCTCGCCCTATCTCCACCTGCCCGGGTCGCTTCGGCCGGCTAGACGCCCGCGAACGGCTCGCCCATGCCCTCGACCATGTAGGCGTGCGCCATCGCGGTAGTGTTGCGCGCATAGCCCACGCGACCGGCGGCGTCGAGCAAAATCAGGCCGCCGGAGCCGTCCACGCGCCGGCTGAGGAGCTGGATCGCTTTGGTCGCCGCGGCCTGGGCCGAGTCGCCGGCGGCGATGAAGTCCAGCGCGCGGCGTGCCAGCAGCAGGCGGATGAAGTCCTCGCCGCGGCCCGTGCTGGAGACGCCGCCGAGGCCGTTCTCGGCGCAGAAGCCAGCGCCGACGATCGGGGTGTCGCCAATGCGGCCGGGGTGCTTGTTGCCAATGCCACCGGTGGAGGCACCGGCCGCGACGTTGCCCTGCGCATCCACCGCGACCGCGCCGACGGTGCCGTGCTTGTGGCCGTCGGCATGTACCGGCTGATCTGAGATGTCCGTACCGCGCTTACTCTTACCGTTCGTCGTGTCCATCCGCGCCGCGGCGTCCTCGCCCTCGTGGGCTATCGCGCCGACCTCCAGCGTTGTGCCGACCCTATCTGCTACGGTCCCGTTGGCGCTCCCCACGTTCACGTCGTCGCCGAGCGCGTAGCCACGCTGCCAGCGGGCACGCTGCGCGGCGGTGATCAGGTCCTCGGGTGCACAGAGCGCCATGCCCGATGCCTCCGCGAACTGCTCGGCGCCCTCGCCCATCAGCAGCACGTGTGGGCTGGCGAGCACCAGCCGCGCCAGTGCAATCGGGTTCTTGATGCGCTGCACGCCCGCAACCGCGCCCGCCGCCAGCTCCGCGCCGTCCATCAGGCCGGCGTCCAGCTCGGCCTGGCCGCTGGCGTTGAGCACGCCGCCGGTGCCCGCGTTGAAGCCCGGATTATCCTCCAGTGCGATGATCGCCGCCTGCACCGCGTCCAGCGCGCTGCCGCCCTGTTGTAGCGCCCGCCAGCCGGCAAGCGCCGCCGCCCGGCAGCCCTCGCGCGCCGCTGGATAGCGCTCGGCGGGGATCGCCCCCGCGCCGCCATGCACGATCACCGCCAGCCCCATTGCCCACGCTCCTCTCTCGTCGAGGAATCATCCCGCGCCGGCTGCCACGCCGAACGTGTATCCCTGATCTTAGCACGCCAGGCAATGGGCAACTGGAGGCACGCGGGTGGCTCAGCTCGATGCCTGTGATTGCGCTTCGACGATGTCGTAGACCGCGACGGTGCCCACTTGCTGCGCGTGCTGCACGGCAAGATAGCTGGTGGGTGACTGGCCCACGGTCTGCCAGCACGGGCCGCTACATGCGCTGAGCCGCGCGCCGTCGAAGGGGAACTGCGAGCTGCTGACCCAGCCCGCCCCGGCCGGCATGGACAGCGTGAAGTAGGTGGAGACGGCGAGCGGCGAGGAGTATGGCGTGCAGACATGGGTCGTTTGCACGCTGTAGCTCGCGAAGTTGGCGGGATCCTCGACGCTGATCGCCGAGTGGTGCGGCAGCTCGACCTCGAACAGCGCCCCAAGCCCCGGGGTGACCGCGTCTTCACGCGGCGACGAGTTGAAGCTCGGCGCCGCGCCGCACGACGAGGACTCGCGCGCACCCAACACCGCACCGGGTTGCGCCTGATACACGACCAGCGCGAGGATCAGCACCGCCACCAGGCCGATCGCGATGCGCGCGCCAGCGGGCAGCCCGACACCGCTGCCGACCCGCGGCGGTTGAGGCGGCTGGGTAGGCGTCTGCGCAGGGGGTGGTGGCGGCTGCGTAGGGCGTTGCATTGGATTGCCGATCATGAGTAGGGGCCTCCTGGTGGAACGGCCGGTACTGAAGCGTAGACCGGCGGTGCGGTGACCGCGGGAGCCGCGGGCGTGGCGCGGGTTGGCATGGCTGGCGCTGGTGGCGCGGGCACAGCGGCGAAGAGGCCACCGAGGGCGTAGCACGCCGGCACAATCGCCAGCAGCAGCGTGCAGACCTCCTGCACGATGGTGAAGCCAGTTGGGGTGATGAGCGACGAGAGTATCCCGGCAAGCAGATCCAACACAATCAGCAGCACGCTGAGCACGACGCCCACGATGACCGCATCGTAGAGCCACTCGACGGCTGCGCCGCGGGTGTCGCGCGCAGTGCCCACGACACGGTCAAACAGCGGATACACGAGCGGGCGCACTGGCACCGTCACGAAGCGCGGCATCCGGCCCGGCAGGCTGCTGCCCGCCGAGAGGCCACCCAACGCGCCGACGATCGCCCCGACGACCAGTGTCCAGAGCAAGACCGAGCCGAAGGACGGCGCGATGCTGGCGGTAGCCGTCTCCGTACCGGCGGTCGCCCGTCCGCCGAAGCCCGTCAGGGTGGTCGCGAGCGCCAGGAGGATGCTCAGCGGCACGGCCATCAGCGCTCCATTGAGCGCGCGCGATTGGGCCGTCCCCGCGACCCGCGCCGCGACGCGGCCGCCGATGAAGTACGCGCCCAGCGGGATCAGCGCGAGCAGGTAGACCACGGGGAAGGGATGTTGTCCGTTGAGCAGGCCCAGGCTGACATCGGTGCTGCGCGGGCCATTGGACGAGAAGCCCGTCTCTGAGGCGACGATCGACGCGCCGCCGCCCAGCGCCACCAGCCAGACCGCGAGCGTCGGCGCCAGCGAGAGCACCAACGCCAGAGGTCCGCCCACGCTTGCCACCGGCGGCTGCCCCGGCTGCGGCAGGTTCTGAAAGAGCGAGAGGAGGTTGCCGTCGCGCAGCAGCGTATAGAGCGGCAGGCCATCGGCGCCCTGAGACGTGGCGGAGATTGCGGCCACGGCGACCAGCGCAAGCAAGACGCACGTGGCAAACACGAGCATGCTGAGCAGCGCCGCGACACCTCCCACAGTGGCCGCGGCAAGCTGGCGCCAGCGGACGGCCGCGAGGTCGCCGGGCAGCGCGCGCAGCCATTGGCCGCCACGGGCCTGGATGTAGCCGCCGAGCGCGCCGAAGATGCAGCCCCAGACCAGCCCAAGCAGGAACGATTGGCCAATCGGCACCGAGATGCTGGCGCTTGCCGTGGCCGTGCCGAAGAAGCTCGTCGAGACCGACTGCGTGCCGACCATCGCCAGCACCGCCAGCACGATCGCGTACGCCGGCCCAATCAACGCGCCGCGCGCGACACAATAGCGCGGGCGGCCAGTGTAGTCGCTCGCCGCCGAGAGATAGCCGCCCAGCACCAGTGCCGCCAGCGGCAGCATCACTAGGGTCGTCAGGGGCAGGTTGAACGCCGCCTGCCCACCCACGCTCGTTCCGGCGGCGGACGCATTGACCTGCAGCACCAGCGGCACGCCCTGGATGACGGCAAAGATGCTGAGCAACGACGGCGTGGGGATCGCGTGCAGCACCGAGAGATAGGTGCCGGCGGAGGTGCCGCCGGCCCAGCTCGCGACCAGCTTACCCATGACGCCGCTGATGAGCGACTCCGCGATGGCGACGAGCACGAGGCCGACGATCGTCGCCAGCACCGCGCCCGCCGCCGCCATCAGCCAGGGATTTGCCGCCGCGCGCGCCGAGGTGTTGCGCACCAGCAGCGCCTGGAGGCGCGAGCGCGGTTGCAGCACCGCGGGCGTGGGGCCGAAAAGCGCGGTGAGCTGGGGTGGCGTGGCGCGCGGCGGTGTAGGTACGGGCGGCGCGGTCGGCGAGGCATAGCCCGGCGGCGGGATGGTCGGCATTTCATAGCCGGCGGGTGGCGCAGTCGGCATGCCGTAGCCCGCTGGCGCATACGGCGCGTAACCCGGAGGCACGCCCCGGGCCGGCGCTGGCGCGCCAGTAGCATACCCGGGCATCGCGCTCGGCGCATAGCCCGCGGCCGGTAGCGGTCCAGCCGCTGGCGGCGCGGTTGGCGGCGGCGCGGTTGGCGCGCCAGGGGCGGGGTAGTAGCCTGGAGCCGCACCAGGGGCGGGATACCCCGGCGGGCCGTAGCCGGACATGGCGAGCGGCTGTGATGGGGCGGCGGCATAGCCCGGTGGTGGAGGTGGAGCGGCAGGTGACGGCGGCGGGGCGTATGGTGGGGGCGGAGATGGCACGGCTGGACCTGGCCCCGTGCCCCCACTGCCCCATGCGGCCCCAACTCCCGGCGGCGCACCGCCCAGGGGTGCCGGTGCGCTTGGCGCGAGTGGGGTCGTCACGTTGAAGGCAAAGCCGCAGGTCGGGCAGGCACGCGCCCCGGCCGGTACCACAACCCCACACTGCGGGCACGGCATCTGGTCGCTAAACGCAAAGCCGCACCGTGGGCAGAAGCGAGCGCCGGGCACTCTAGGAGTCTGGCACTGAGGACACAACATCACGATCACCTCGGGCCGCGTGGGAATAGGGGAGTGTTGATGGCGGCCAGGGTTGGGCCGGCAGAGGAAGAACCCGATTGGTACCACGCGCGGCGACTATAACACACTGAGCGGCCGCTGACTAGTACCTGTCGCGATGTGAGGTGGATAACGGCGCTGTATTTGGTGAAACGAGGGAGGCGGTCAGCCGAAAGCCGACGCGGGGCGCGGATCGGCGACGAGACCGATCCTCCCCGCGAGTAGACTGTCTGGAGATGAGCGCCGCGGGTGCGATCCGAACGCGCACGTCTTGCTGGCTAACTGCCGATGAGCGCGGCGCGTTGGAAGCGCAGCCGCGCGATCCCCAACAGGATCGCGTCGAGAACGATGAGCGCTACCACCAAGAAGGCGAAGATTGTGCCGGGCGCGGTGGTGTTAAGCCAATGGAGTATGCCCGCTTGCGTGCCGGAGGGAAGCAACTGGATGATAATGATCGGGACGAAGATCAGCACCATGAAGCCGATGCCCATAATCTGCTGCGCCTGGCGCGCTGTGGCAGTGCGCAGCGAGATCAGACATCCAGCGCTGGCAGCCAGCAGCGAGAAGAGCAGCCCCAGCACGACGATCGCGACGACCGTCCCAGCCGGGTAAAAACCTGACCCGCCGGCGGCGGTGGCAACGAGAAATTGGACCACCGCCCCAACCATGCCCAGCGCCCAGCCATAGGCCGCGGCGGCGCCAACTTTGCCGAAGAGGATCGCGCGGTCCGACAGCCTGCTGGCGAGCAGCGTCTCGAGGGTATGGCGCTCGCGCTCGCCGGCAAAGCTGTCGGCGATCATGTT
>DASVAA010000056.1:0-65613 GCA_036376595.1 Ktedonobacterales bacterium
GTGATGTCGGTTGCCAACAACCACAGCGGCGATTACGGCAAGCTCGCCTTCGGCGACATGCTCGGCCAGCTCTTGCTGCACGGCATCCAGCCTTTGGGCGGCGGGATGAATCTGGCCGAGGCGCACCAGCCGGTGATCCGCACGATCCGCACAACGCGGCTGGGCTTCCTGGCGTACTGTGAGATCGAGCCGCAGAGCTTCGTGGCGACGGCGACGACGCCCGGTCACGCCTGGCTCGATCCAGATATGATGCAGAGTGACATCAAGGCCGCGCGGCCGCGGGTGGACTTCCTGATCGTCTTCACGCATTGGGGCATCGAGTATCAGCTCGCCGAAACGGATCACCAGCAGGCGATGGCACGGCTGGCGATTGACGCTGGCGCCGATCTGGTGATGGGCGCGCACCCGCACGTGATCCAGCCGTACGAGATGTATCGCGGCAAGCTGATTGTCTATAGCCTGGGCAACTTCGTCTTCGACCTGATGACGGGCACCGAGGGGCTGGGCAACGTGCTGGCGCTGACGGTGCAGGGTTCGCGGCTGCTCGGCTGGAAGCTGCGCGAGATGCAGCTTGGCGCCTACGGCCAGCCGTCGTGGGTGTAGCTGCGAGATCGCCGGCTCGCGGGCCCCTATGTGCCTGGGTTCATACCTCGCTCCCTGGACTGAAGCCCTGGACGATGCCAGGAGCCAATGCACAGCACGTATAGCGCGCGGAATCACGGGACTGTGAGCGTGTTGGACCACACTCCATTGACGATGACCCATACGTGGTCACCCGCTTGCTGGTCGTAGCATGTCTTGCCGTTGTCCCAGGTTTCTGGTTCCGTCGCCTCGTAGATGGTGAATGAGTTACTCTGCGGCGGCGTGCTGAAGTTGCAGGAGTACGTGTAGGTGCCCGGTGGAAAGTGGTTGAAGGTCATCCAGATCCAGGTGGGATGCGCGCTGCTCCAGCCGATCTGAATGGTTTTCGGTGGCGGCGGCACTGGAGTGAAGGTGGGCGTCGGCGGTCGCGGCGTGAACGTCGGCGTCGGTGATGGCGTGAAGGTTGGCGTCGGTGATGGCGTGAAGGTTGGCGTGGCCGTGGTGCCTGGCGGTGGGGGAGCGCCCGGTCGAGGCGTGTCGGTCGGCTGCCGCGCTCCTGGCGTGTGCGAGGTTGGGCTTGTCGCGGTCGCCTGCCCTGTCGTCGGCGATGTCGTGCCGCCGGCACCCAGTTGCGCCACCGATGGAGTGGATGGGCCGCCGAACATGCCTCCCAACCATCCGCGGCTCACAGCGGCGAGGGCAAAGCAGGAGACCAGCAGCAACGCCACCACCCCTACGACCACCGTCGTCAGCGCGGAGCGACTGATTGGCTGGGGGACGGGCGACGGCACATCCCAGCGCACCGGGGGCGCCGGCTGCGTGATGGCCATCGCGTCGGGCAGGGATTGGGGCGTGTTGGGTAGGGGTTGGGGCGCGCTGGGTAGGGGTTGGGGCGCGCTGGGAGTGTACGATGCCATGTCCGCGCTTACCCTGTTCTCCAGTCCTTCGGCGAACGCCGTGGCAAACGCCCCTGGCGACGGGAAGCGCTCGGCAGGATTCTTTGCCAGCGCACGCAGGATCGCCGCCTGAGCCGGTTCCGGCAGGTCTGGGCGCGTCAGGCGCGGCGCGGCGGGCTGCTCCTGAACCTGTTGATGCAGCAGAGAGGCGATCGAGGGCGCATTGAAGGCGGGCTTGCCCGTCACCAGCTCATAGACCACCATGCCGAGACTGTAGATATCCGCGGCCGGGCCAACCGCCTCGCCTTTCACTTGCTCCGGCGGCATATACGCTCCGGTGCCCATCACACGACCCGTCGTCGTGAGCTTCGGGGCCGTCTCAGCCAGCAGCCTGGCGATACTGAAGTCTGTGAGATACAGCCGATGCTGTTCGTCGAGCAAGATGTTTGCTGGCTTGATATCGCGATGGACGATGCCCTGCGCGTGCGCCTCGGCGAGCGCCCCGGCGATCTGAGTGAGGATGGTCGATACCGTGCCCAGTGGTATCAGTCCCTGGTGGCTGGCAAAATAATCGGCCAGCGTGCCGCCCGCGAGATAAGGCAGCACCATGTACGTGTAGCCAGACTGCTCGTCCGTGCCGGAGTCCAGCAGCGAGACGATGTTTGGATGGCGGAGGCGCTTGAGCGTCTCGGCCTCGCGATCGAAGCGGGTGCGAAAGTCGGCGCGCTCGTCGGGCGTAAGCTGCCAGGGCAGGATCAGCACCTTGATCGCCGCCTCCAGCGGCCGCTCGACCGGCAAGCTCTCCGTCCCCTCGACCGCCGCGGGCGCATCACCTTCCCGCCGTCCGAGGAAGACCGCGCCGGTGAGACCAATACCGAGCAAACGTTCGAGCCGGTAACCGGCGACCGATTGACCGATGAGACTCTCCGGTCCTCCTGAATTCCCACTCATGCCCCGCTCCCGTCGTGTGCTCAACGATTGATGCTGCTTTGGAACCAACGCTACAAAACGTCCGGCGCGGGCACCGGCGTCTTGCCAAGGTCCCTTGCCGCTTCAGTCTACACCTGTGCGATAGCTTGTCAAGGCTTGCTGCGAGTCCGCCAAGCGGGTGTGCTGGGATCAGATCGCCGCCCTTACAGTTTGTGCGCGATGCGCGGGCAGTGTATCATAGCAAAGGCCGTGTGACAGCGGACTTGGGCGTGGAATCCGTTCCAGCGCGAGGTCGCGATGGGCGAGCCGACCCTCAGACCGCTCGTGACGTGGCGAGAGAGCATCGTGGGTGTGTGAGAGGACCGGACGCCGCACTCGGGCGCGGAGACGAGGTAAAGTATGGCCGTCGTGACCTTCAATCCGGACGTCGTCCAGTCCTCGCGGGCGGCGCTTGAAGAACAGCAGCACTCGGTGGCCGCTGAGATTCACCAGCAGCAGGAGCGAACCGCCGACCTTGAGCGGCGGCTGCGCCAGGCCAACGCCAACTTCCTTTCGCACGCCGAGTTCGATCTGTGGCTGCTGCGCGAAGCGCTCGGCATCGATGCGCTCGTCTCTGGCCTCCACGCGTCCGCCGCGCGTGTCGAGGACACCTGCTCGCATTTCTGGCGTGCCATCAACGCCGTGCGCGAGTCTCACCCAGGCCCCGTCGCTGAGGACATTGACCACCAGACCCAGGGCATCTCAGGAATCATCGCCGGCGCCTTGGATAGCCTCACCGCGCTGCCGTCGCGCCTCGATATGCAGACGCTGCCCGAAAACGTCATGCATCCCGATGCTCTGGTCCACGCCTTCGCTACCGCGGGCGATCACCTGTCCGCGCTCGAGCGCGCCTGCGCCGCTCTGTACGCTTTCCTGGAACAGCTCCAAACCGACGAGCGCAACCTGCTCGACCAGATTCATGGGCTGTTGGAGGACCGTGTCGGCCCAATCGTTGTTCACCTCCCCGCCACAAGCCTGCTCAGCCCGGTGGCCGGCGTGAGCGCCACCGTGGTTGTCCAGCCGGGGTCCTCAGGTGCGTTCTCGGCGGACCCCGTCTCCCGGGGCCAGGCCATCGGCGACTACGCCAAGCAAATGGCCTCGCAGCTCCAGGTCAATGACGGTAGGGTGCGTGCGCTCGATCCGAAGTGGCTTGCTTCCCTGCCGCCGGACGAGCAGCAACTCGTGAAGAATGTTATCGCCCGGGCGCCCGGGTACTGGTCGCAGGACGACATCGAGTGTGTTGCCTTCGTGGCGTTGGCCTACGGATTCGCCTTTCACAACGCCGGTGCGCTTCCCGATGTGCGGAACGCCTATCAGTTTTGGCGCGACTACGCCTCGCGCCAAGGTTGGACCGAGATTCCTAACGGTGCCAGCACCCCTGAGTCTGGCGACATTATCGTGATGACAGGTGGTGCAGACGGCCACGTCGCCATCGTCACTAGTCGTGCTTACGACGAGCAACATAGATTTATCGGCTATAGTATTGCCCAATCGAACATACGCCCCGATTCCAAGCATCCAGACCCGAGCCAGATGGTGTGGGCGGTTGATAGCAACGGCAAACTCGTCAGCCCATGGTCCGGCTACTCCATCAAGGGGATGATCCGCTACACGGGGTGATCCGCCGCAGAGTGCATGCCCCCGCACCTGAACTGGAGCGACGGCCAGCTCGCCGGCCAATTCGGTGTTGTCGCGGTGCCGTAGCCGTCCACCCTTCCTCCTGATTGACGATGCGCCCGGTGATATGCTTCCTTCGAGGAGGTGCTACCACCATGCGCATCGCGGTCTTCTCTGATATTCATGGCAACTGTTTCGCCCTCGACCAGGTGCTTGCCGACCTCCAACGGCATCCCGTGGATCAGCTCGTCTGCCTGGGCGATGCCGTGCAGGGTGGCGCGCGGCCCGCCGAGACCGTCGCACGCCTGCGCGAGCTGGGATGCCCGATCGTGATGGGCAACGCCGATGCCTGGCTGCTCACCGGCGAGGTCACCAGCGACAACGAAGCGATCTCCGAGGAGCAGGAGGCGGTGCGGCAGTGGTCGCTGGCGCGGCTTTCGTCGGACGATCGCGCGTTCATCGCGAGCTTTCAGCCGACCGTCGAGCTGCCGCTGGAGGGCGGACGCCGGCTGCTGTGCTTCCATGGCTCGCCGACCTCCTTTGACGACCTGATCTTCCCTGAGACGCCGGAAGACGAGTTCGTGCGGCTGCTAGGGCCGTTCGCGCCGGCGATTCTGACGGGTGGGCATACCCACTTGCAGCAGGTGCGGCGCCTCGGCGAGACGTTCTTCTTCAATCCCGGCAGCGTCGGCGTGGCCTACGACCGCAACCAGCCGGACGATGCGGGCAGGCGCCTCGACCCGTGGGCGGAGTATGGCGTACTCTCCAGCGAGGGCGACCGACTGGCGCTCGAGTTCCGCCGCGTGCCCTACGACGCGGGTCCACTGATGGCGATCATCCAGGCGAGCGGCCGGCCCTACGCCGAGGCCATGGCCGCCGAGTATTCCGCGCGGGCGGAGTAGACGGACCAGGGATCAGGGATGGCGAGTGGAGCATCCGCCACAGAGCCACCGCTTCACTCGCCGCTCGATGTGTCCTTCGCGATCTCCGCTGCCGGCACACCATTGCGTGAGGCGCGGACCTCGTCGAGGATCACCGAGAGCGCCGAGGCGACCGGGACGGCGACCAGCGCGCCGACGATGCCGAAGAGGCTCGCGCCGGCCAGCAGCGCCAGGATCACCGCCAGCGGGTGCAGCCGCACGGCGCGTCCCATGATGCGCGGTGCCAGCAGATTGCTCTCGAGCTGCTGGATGATGATGTAGGCGACGATCGTCAGCAGCGCCTTGACGGGGTCCTGCGTGAAGGCGACGATCACCGCCGGCACCGCCGCGATCCATGGCCCGATGATCGGCAGCAGCTCGGCCACCGCGGCGACCACCGCCAGCAGCAGCGCGTTGTTCACGCCGATCAGCAGCAGCGCGACGAAGCTGGCGACACCGATGGAGGTGCTGAGCGCGATCTGCCCCAGCAGCCAGCCGCCCATCCGCTGGCCCATGGTGTCGGTCATGCGGCGCGCGCGCGGCCGCTGGCCCGCCGGCAGGAACGAGAGCAGGTAGTCGCGGATGCGCTGGCCGTCCACCACCAGGTAGAACGTCACCAGCAGGGTGAGGATCGCTGTGAGCAGCCCGCCGAAGACGCCCAGCGCGACGCCGATAATGTTGAGCGCCTGGACGAAGATCGCGCCCGCCGAGTTGCCGAGCTGCTGGAGCTGGCTCGCGAGCGCGGGACCCAGCGGCGGCAGGAACGGAAACTGCTGCTGGAGGGCGTCCAGGCTGCGGACGAAGCGCGCGCCGAAGTCGGGCGCCTGCCTGACGAGCGATTGCACCTCGGCCACCACCGGCGGCACCAGCAGGAAGCCCAGCCCGACGAACGCCAGGATCAGCAGCAGGTAGATCAGGATCACCGAGAGGCCGCGCGGCAGGCCGATGCGCGTGAGCAGTGTGGTGAGCGGGGTGATGCCGGCGGCGAGGATCGTGGCGATCAGCACCTGGATCAGGATGTCGCGCAGCATGATGGCGAGCCACACGCCGACCACCGCCGCCAGCGCGTACAGCACCAGCCGCGCCGAAGCGGAGAGGCCGCGCCGCGTCGGGGCGACGGTGGGCGGGGCGGCAGGAGTCGCGACCACAGCAGGCGGCGTTTCGGTTTCGACGGCGGCCGGCGCAATAGGCTCGCTCTGCGCAGCGACCGGTGTGTCCCGCTCGGTATCCGGTGTCTCCACGGTCTCCTCCTCATCGCGCTCAAGCGTCGCGCCTCGGTCAGCCGGGTGCGTCACATCATAGCGGAAGCAGCCCCTCCGTCAAGTAGGCCAAATCGGGGAGCGGGGGGTGGGGGGTGGGGGTCCGTTCAAAGCCCGGCAAGCCACCCCAGCGGAAGCAGATGCGCAGGTAGTTGACGAAGGTCGTGCGGTGCGACTCAGTGAGCAGGCGCGCATCCGCCGCAACGTTGGGAATGGCGATCTCATAGTTGCCGCAGCCGCTGAACCCGTACTTGAAACATTCATCGGGCGCGATGGGCACCAGGAAGCAGCCATGCGGCAGCGCGTGGTATGCGCACCCGTCACAGGGATCCTCCTCGTCCAAGCTTTGCAGATCCCATTCGTCGTCAGTGGTGCCGCCATAGACGTCCTCCCACGCCGGCGCGCCGTCTCGTGCAGCGTAAGCACCGTGGACGTAGAGCGGATCGAGCGTGTATCGGTCGTCGCCTTGGAAGCCCCATCGCTCAGGAGGCGTGCCCACGAAGTTGACGCTCCCAACCACCTCATAGAAGGCCCGCAACGAGAGTGGGAGCGCTCCACAGCGCCGCTCTGCCGCGGCGATAATGGCATCTACGCCAGGAGCAGGAGGAGTAAAGACGGGTGGGTCATACTCTCCTTCCCCTTGCCAGATGCCCTCATAACCGAAGCGATACCCAAGCTCGCGCAACCGCGGGATCAGGACCTCGATGTTGTGGCGCGCGCGGCGCATCGTCTCGTGGGCGACGGCGAGCGCGTTGGAGTAGAGCGGCTCGTCGCGCACGGATGCACCGAGCGCCACCAGCTCCGCCCACACCTGCTCGTGCTCGCCTGCACGGTAGCGATCGAGGTAGCCCACGCCCGCCTCCTCAATGCTTACTCGGCGGCTTCGATCAAGATGTCTTGCGCGCCTTCCCAGAGAATCTTGCGGCCCATCTCCCGCAGTTGCTCGTGGCCGGACGTGATGGTCATCAGGTGGTTGCCGGCCAGCCCGCCGAGCTTGCTGCCGAAGGCGCAGGGGCCGTAGGGGAAGAGGATCTCGGTCTCGCTGTAGCCGCCGGGGTAGAACAGGATCTCGCCCGGCGCGGGGTAGCGCGTGGCGTCCTCCCAGGGCACGTCGAGCTTGAAGTCGCCCAGCGGAATCCAGGCCGCCTCGCCGCTCCAGCGCGCATGGATGATCTTCTGCCGGTAGGGCAGCAGCCTGGCGAACGCGGCGCAGGTCTTGGGAGACCGCTGCTCCTCGAAGCGCGCGCCGTAGACGTACGGGCCGACGGTGATGCGCAGGTTGGTCACGAGGTCTTCTCCTGAGCGGATTGGAGCGCGGCCAGCACGCGCTCGGGGGTCATCGGCTGCTGGGTGAGCCAGACGCCGGTGGCGTCGTGGATCGCGGCGGCAACCGCCGGGGCGAAGGGCACCAGCGCCATCTCGGCCACGCCACGCGCGCCAAACGGCCCCTCGTGGTCCGCCAGCTCCAGGATCACCGGGTAGACCTCCGGCGGCATGTCGAGCACCGTCGGCAGCAGGTAGGTGCTGAAGTAGGGCGTGATCACGTGGCCCTCGCGCACCTGGAAGTCTTCGAGCAGCGCGTAGCCCAGCGCCTGCGCCAGACAGCCCTCGATCTGTCCCTCCACCTGCTGGCGGTTGATCGCCTGCCCCACGTCATGCACGCTGACGATCTTGAGCACGCGCACCTGGCCGGTGAGCGTGTTGACCTCGACCTCCACCGCTTGGGCCGCGTAGCCGTAGCAGTAGTTCGGCGTGCCGGCGCCGGTCTTGGGGTCGAGGGCTGTTGTTGGCGTGGGGCGGAAGTTGACCGTGGCCGAGGCGGTGTACTCCTCGGCGGCGCTCCACTGCGCGCGGGCGGCGAGCGCGGCGTCATGCACCGCGCGACCGCCCATCAGCGTCATGCGTGAGGCCGAGGAGCTGCCGGCGTTGGGACTTTCGCTGCTGTCGTCTGTGACCATCTCGACCCGCTCCAGCGCGATGCCCAGCGTCTCGGCGGCGATCTGGCGCAGCGCCAGGTGCGCGCCCTGGCCCACGTCCGCCGCGCCGATGCGCACCACCGCGCGCTCCAGCTCGGCGTGGCCGAATAGCTCGACGGTGGCCGTGGATTCATCGGGGTAGCCGAACGAGTAGCCGACGTTCTTGATACCGCAGGCGATGCCGATGCCGCGACGCAGGTGGTGGGATGGAGAATTCACCACAGAGGGAACGGAGGAAGGAGAGGAGAGAGGAACCGCAGAGGACGCAGAGGGCGCAGAGTCCAGAGGAGAAGAGAGGAGTTGGCGGTCGAGGCCGGATGATGGGCGCGGCTGGCCGTATCCGATGCATGCCTGCGCCTCCTCGATGCAGCGCTCCAGCACCGGCAGCGCGCTCACCCCTGGTGGCAGGGGATTCTGCGTCGGCTCCAGGCTGCCCTCGCGGTAGAGGTTGCGGCGCCGCAGCTCGACGGGGTCCATACCCAGCGCGTGCGCCAGCCGCGTGACCATGATCTCGGCGGCGAACTGAGACTGGGGCGCGCCGAAGCCGCGGAAGGCGCCGGCGGGCACGTTGTTGGTGTAGACCGCGTAGCCGTCCACGCTGACGTTGGGGATGTCGTAGCTGCCGCTGGCGAAGAGCGTGGCGACCTTGGTCACTTCGACGCTGGTGGAGGCGTAGGCGCCGCCGTCGGCTACCACCTCGGCCTCGACGGCGGTGATCCGGCCGTCGCGCGTCGCGCCCCACGTGCAACGGACCGTGACGGGGTGCCGCTTGTGGTGGGCGATCATAGACTCCTCGCGCGACCACTGCAGCGCGACGGGGCGGCGCAGCTTCCAGGCGGCGAGCGCGAGCAGGTGCTGGATCGAGAGGTCCTCGCGCCCGCCGAAGGCCCCGCCGATGGCGGCGTAGCGCACGACGACCTGCTCCGGCGGCAGCCCCAAAATCTCGGCGATCTGGCGGCGGTCCTCGTGCAGCCACTGGCCGGCGGTCTCGACCACCACGCGCCCCGCGTCGTCCACGTAGGCGATGCCGGCTTCGGGCTGGAGGAAGGCATGCTCCTGCCAGGTGGTGGTGAACTCGTCTTCGAGCACCACGTCGGCGGTGGCGAGGGCCGCGGCGGGGTCGCCTTTGCGGATGGGCACGTGCAGCAGCACGTTGCTGCCCAGGTGCTCGTGGACCAGCGGTGCGCCAGGCTGCATCGCGGCGCGGGCATCGGTGACGGCGGGCAGATCTTCGTACTCGACATGCACGAGCTTCGCCGCGGCCTCGGCGGCTTCTTTGGATTCGGCGGCCACCAGCGCCACCTTGTCGCCCTCGAAGCGCACCACGTCGCCGCAGAGCGCGGGCTGATCGGCGTCGATCAGGCCGTAGGCGTTGTGCGGCACATCGGCGGCGGTGAACACGGCGACGACGACGGGATGGGCCAGCGCGGCGCTCGTATCGAGCGCGGTGATGCGCGCGTGGGGCCGGCCGGCAAAGACGACGCGAAGGTGCAGCATGCCGGGGCGGATCAGGTCGGCGGGGTAACGTGCGCCGCCCGTGACCTTGCCCAGCGCGTCGGGCCGCGAGACAGAGGCGCCGATCAGCGAGGAGTAGCCAGGCGCGCTCATGCCTCACCTCCCGTTTCTGTCTCTGATCCCGCCTCCGAGCCAGCCGCGAGCACAGCGTCGAGGATCTTGCGGTAGCCGGTGCAGCGGCAGATATTGCCGCCGAGCGCCTCCTGCGCCTGGGCCAGCGTGGGGTGCGGCCGCTCGTCGAGCAGCTTGGCGCCGGCCATCAGCATGCCGGGGATGCAGAAGCCGCACTGCACCGCGCCGTGCTCGATGAACGCGCGCTGGAGGGGATGGAGCGCTGCCTCACCCTCAGGAAGGGGTACGGAGCACGCGGAGCACGCGGAGGTTCGCGGAGGACGCGGAGAAGAGGAGGAGAGATCAACCGCAGAGGAAACGGAGGGAACGGAGGTAGGAGAGGAGTGCGGAACGGCAGAGGACGCAGAGTGATCCTCACCCCCCGACCCCCTCTCCCTGTGGGGCGAGGGGGAGACTGTAGCGAGGCCCTCGATGGTGGTGATGTGGGCGCCGTGGGCCTGGGGCGCGGGGACAAGGCACGACATGACGGCCTGGCCGTCGAGCCAGACGGTGCAGGCGCCGCACTCGCCCTCGGCGCAGCCCTCTTTGGTGCCGGTCAGTCCGGCGTTCTCGCGCAGCGCGTCGAGCAGCGTCTTGCCCTGCGCTCCCTCCAGTGTGTAGGGCCGGCCGTTGATGGTGGTGGCGATGGTGCCGGAGAAGGGGGGAGACGGAGGAACCGCAGAGGACGCCGAGGCAGAAGGATTCACCGCAGAGGAAACGGAGGGAACGGAGGGAACGGAGGAGGGCAGAGCAGAGGGAGAGGACATAGAGGGATTCGTAGGGGCGACGGTGGCCTCCGGTAGACGACCGCCGGCGACGGGAGAGGCGAGCAGGCTTGCCGTTTCTGCCGCGATCTGCGTTTCGAGCAAGATCGGATCGGCGGGCCAGCCGTCGCGCTCGCGGCCCTCGGCGAGGCGGCGCAGGCCGTCGGCGACGAGGGCCGCGAGGGTGTCGAGCCGGTAACCCGCGGAGCCGCGCAGATCGTCGATCGGGCGGGCATCCTCACAGGCGAGCCGCCCGGCCTCGGCGCAGGTGGCGGGATCGAGGGTTTTGCCCACAAGAAAGGCTTCGGCGGTGCGGGCGTGGACGATGGTGGGCGCGAGGCAGCCGAGCGTGATGGCGGCCTGGGTGACGGTGTCGCTGTCGCCGTCGAGGGTCAGCACCAGCGCGACGTTGATCACGCTGATCGCCTGGGCGCGGCGCAGGCCGAGCTTGAGGAAGAGGCCGCGCTGGTCACCACGCAGCGCCGGCACGCGGATCTCGCGCAGCAGCTCGCCGGGGTGGAGCACGGTCTTGCGCACGCCGCGGTAGAACTCGCGCAGCGGCACGATGCGCTCACCGTCCGCTTTGCTGGCGAGCACGAGATCGGCGTCCAGGGCCATCAGGGGCGCGATGGTGTCGTTGGCGGGCGAGGCGGTGACGAGGTTGCCGGCGAGGGTCGCGCGGGTGCGGATCTGCGGCGCGCCCACCTCGATGCAGGCCTGCGCCAGCGGCAGCGCGCGCTCCACGCACGCGGCGGAGGCGATCACGTCGTTGTGGGTGGCGAGCGCGCCCAGGCGGATGACGTCGCCGTCGTCGGCGACGTACTTCAGCTCGCGCACGCCCGTGACGTCGATCAGCGTCTCGGTGGGCAGCACGCCGCGCGACAGCTCGACCAGCACGTCGGTGCCGCCGGCGACCAGCCGCGCGCGCCCCTGGCGCTCATCGAGCATGCCCAGCAGCTCGTCAAGGCTGCCGGGGCGCAGAAACGTCCGCCACATACGCAACTCCTCACGACAAGGGGCTTGATCCGGTGGGGGCAGTGTAACACGGCGCGCCGCGCTCTGGCGAGCCGAACCTTCGGTAGATATCTGAGCCTCAGCGCCGCGGTGCATGTGCTACGGTGGCTTTCACCAGGCTGAAGGGAGGTGATTTTCCGTGACGCGCATGCTTCCTCACTACCAATACATCCGGAAGTCCGCTATCCAGAAGTACAAAGGAGCACTCCATACATCCGTTGCAGACGCTGAACCGCTATGGGCGGCTGCTGGCGCGCTATCTGCGCCCCGAGTGGCCGCTGGTCGTCTTACTGGCCGCGATCCTGTGCGGCGCTATCGGCGTGCAGGTGACGGCGCCGCTGGTGGCGAGCCGCTTCCTCGACGAGGCCACATCCGGCGCCGCGCTGCGTGACCTGCTCGCCCTGGCGCTGCTGACCGTAGGTCTCGCCCTCGCGGGGCAAGGACTGGCGGTCGCCGAGACCTACGTAGCCGAAACGCTGAGCTGGGCGGCCACCAACGCGCTGCGGGCCGATCTGCTCGCCCACCTGTTGCGGCTGGATGCCTCGTTTCACAACGACCACACGCCGGGCGAGCTGATCGAGCGCGTGGATGGCGACGTGGCGACTCTCGCCCGCTTCTTCTCGCGGTTCGTGGTCTATGTGCTGGGCAACGCCCTGCTGATGCTGGGGGTGCTGGGGCTGCTGTATTCCGTGGATTGGCGCGTCGGGCTGGGGCTGAGCGCCTTCGTCGTCATCGCCCTCGCCGCCATGCTGCGCATCCGCGCCGCCGCTGTCCCCGACTGGGCTGCCGAGCGTCAGGCTAGCGCCGAGTTCTACGGCTTCGTGGGCGAGTACGTGGCCGGCCTGGAGGACATCCGCTCCAGCGGGGCCGGCGCGTTCGTGCTGCGCCGCTGCGCCGAGGTGATGCGCGCGTGGCTGGCCGTGACACGCCGGGCGCAGATGTGGGGCTACAAGCTGGCCGCCACCAGCCAGGGCCTGTTCACACTGGGCATGGCGGCCACGCTTGCCACGAGCGCGATACTCTTCCAGGCCGGCACGCTGACCATCGGCACGGTCTATCTCATCTTCCAGTGTACGGAGATGCTGCGCCAGCCAGCCGACCAGATCCGCCACGAGCTGCAAGACCTGCAGCAGGCTGACGCCGGCATGGGCCGCATCGAGGCGCTGCTGAGGATCGTGCCGCGCCTGAGCGATGGCCCTAGTCCCAGTCCCGGCGCCGCGCTGCCCCCCGGCCCGCTCGCGGTGGAGCTCGATGGCGTCTCGTTTGCCTACGCGGCGGGCGCTCCGGTCCTGCGCGACGTGAGTGTATCGCTGGCGTCGGGGCGCGTGCTAGGGGTGGTGGGACACACCGGCAGCGGCAAAACCACGCTGACGCGGCTGCTGCTGCGCTTCTACGATCCGACGGCAGGTGTGGTGCGCCTGGGCGGCGTGGACCCGCGGACGGTCCGCCTCGCGGCGCTGCGGGCGCGCATCGGGCTGGTGACACAGGAGGTGCAGCTCTTCCATGCCAGCGTACGCGACAACCTGGCGCTCTTCGACGAGCGCGTGCCGGATGAGCGCATCCGCGCCGTGCTGGAGACGCTGGGCCTCGGCGCGTGGCTGCGCGAGCTGCCGCGCGGACTGGATACGTCGCTGGGCGGGGATGGCTTCGGACTCTCCGCCGGACAGGCCCAGGTACTGGCCTGCGCCCGTGTCTTCCTGCGCGACCCTGACCTGGTGATCCTGGACGAAGCTTCCTCGCGCCTCGACCCAGCCACCGAGCGCATGGTACATGTGGCGCTGGGCCGGCTGCTGGAGGGCAGGACCGGCATCATCGTGGCGCACCGCCTGGCGACGATGGCCTACGCCGACGACATCCTGGTGCTGGAGGATGGTCGGGTGCGCGAGCACGGGCCGCGACTAGGCTTGGCCGCCGATCCCAGCTCACGCTTTGCTGCGCTGCTGCGCGCCGCCAGCGAGGACGCCGCTAAGGAATCTGTGGAGAAGGTCGCCACATGAAGACGATGAAGACGTTGCCGACCTGGCGCTACATCGCGCGGATGGCCCGCTACCGCCCCCGGCTCTACCTGCTGCACGCGCTGCTGTGGGGCGTGGCCAACCTGTCGCCTCTGCTGGTGGGGCTGATCGCCAGCGCGTTCTTTGATGCGCTCACGGACCGGGCGCACGTGACCTCCGGCACGATGGGCCTGATCGCTCTGCTGGCCGCGCTCGCGGTGAGCAACGCGGCCGTGGAGCTCGCCGGCGGCAGCGTCGAGATTACGATGCGCTTTACGATGAGCGGGCTGCTGCGCCGCAACCTGCTGGGGCACCTCCTGCGCCGGCCGGGTGCGCAGGCGCTGCCCTACTCGATCGGCGAGACTATCAGCCGCGTGCGCGACGATGCCTATCTGGCTGAAGACGGCGTGGATTGGTCCGACGAGATTATCGGTCTGGCTGTGCTGGCCGTGGCGGCGTTCCTGGTGCTGCTGCACATCAACGCGCGCATGGCGCTGGTCGCCGTGCTGCCGCTGGTGCTCGTGGCGGTGGTGGCGCGGCGAGCGAGCGCCACGCTGGGCCGCTACCGGGCGGCCAGCAGCCAGGCCACCAGCGAGGTGACGGGCGCCATCGCCGACATCCTGGGCGCGGTGCGGGCGCTGCAGGCCGCCGGCGCTGAGGAGCGCGCGGTGGCGCGCTTCCGCCAGGTGAACGCGCGGCGGCGCAGAGCGATGCTGGCCGATCGGCTGGTGACGCAGGCGCTGGATGCCGTCACAGCCAACATGGTGAGCGTGTGTACGGGCCTGATCATGTTGCTGGCCGCCGGAAGCTTGCGCGACGGCAGCCTGACGGTGGGCAACTTCGTGCTGTTCGTCACCTACCTGGGCTTCATCGCCGACTTCACCGATTCGCTGGGGCGCTTCCTATCCCATTACCAGCAGACCGGCGTCGCCTTCACACGCATGAGCGCCCTGCTGGGCGACGCGCCGCCGGCCGAGCTGGTGGCGCATATCCCGCTGCACCTGCGCGGTTCGCTGCCCGCCGTGCCCCCGTTGGTGCGCGACGCAACTGATCGGCTGGCCGTCGTGGAGGCGAGCGGCCTGACCTATCGCCACCCGCAATCGGGGCGCGGGATCGCCGGAGTGGATCTGCGTCTGCCGCGCGGGAGCCTGACGGTGGTGACGGGGCGTGTCGGCGCCGGCAAGACGACACTGCTGCGGAGCCTGCTGGGCCTGCTGCCCCGCGAGGCAGGCGAGATCCGCTGGAACGGCCGCGTCGTGGACGACGCGGCCGGCTTCTTCGTGCCGCCGCGCGCGGCCTACACGGCGCAGGTGCCGCGGCTGTTTAGCGAGACGCTGCGGCAGAACATCCTGCTGGGGCTGCCCGACGACCCCACACTGCTGGCGGACGCCATCTATAGCGCTGTGCTGGAGGCGGACGTGCGCGCGCTAGAGGCGGGGCTGGAGACGCCGGTGGGTACGCGCGGCGTCAAGCTCTCGGGCGGCCAGGTGCAGCGCGCGGCGGCGGCCCGCATGCTGGTGCGCGGCGCCGAGCTGCTGGTGATCGACGACCTCTCCAGCGCGCTGGATGTGGAGACCGAGCGCGTGTTGTGGGAGCGGCTGATGGCCGGCGGCGACGTGACATGCCTCGCCGTCTCGCACCGGCAGGCCGCGCTGCGCCGCGCCGACCACATTGTGGTGCTCAAAGACGGCCACGTCGAGTCCCAGGGCACGCTCGCCTACCTTCTGGCGACGTGTGCCGAGATGCGCTCGCTGTGGCATGAGACCGACGATCCGGTTGCCGTGGGGTAACGCGTGATACAAGCCGAGATCCTGCACGAAGTTGCCCTGCGGCGCGAGCTGATAACAGGGCGAGGAGGCGGACTTCTGAACCCCGCGGCTCATCGCGGAAGGCGAGGCAATCGTAGGGCGAGGAGGCGGGCTGAAGTCCCGCGGGTAATCCCCAGGCGCGCCGCCGCTTGAAATATCGTGGTGGCCGATCTGAATGAAGAATGCGGGGCAGCGCGATCATTCATTCGGGCAAAGCCGCCATCATACTCGTCCACCTGCCGATGGGGGATCACCCGCGGTGCTTCAGATCGCCTGCCTGCCCCCAGGTCCATGTTCTCCTACCGCGACCGTTCACTGTGAGATGCGCCTGGAAGCTTCTCCCGTGGATCACGCCATAGCCTGTGAGCCAGTCGGCGTGACCAGCCGCCCCACCGGCGCGTCCGCGAACTGCCCATCTGCGTACACTGTCTGGCCGCGGACGAGCGTGCGGACGACGCGGCCGCGCAGCGTGCGCCCGGCGTAGGGCGTGTGGCGATGGCGGTAGTGCAGCGCGTCGGAAGTGATGGTGGTCGTGCCGGCGAGGTCCACCAGCGCGAGATCGGCGTCGTAGCCGGGGGCGATGCGGCCCTTGCGCGGGATGGCGAAGCGGCGCGCGGGATTGGCGGCGAGCAGCGTGGCAAGCTGCGGCAGCGGCAGTTGGCGCTCGAAGTGGCCGGCGTCGAGCACCAGACCCAGGAGGTGCTGGCAGCCGGAGATGCCGCCCCAGATGGCGAAGAAGTCGCCGCCCTGCTTCATCTCCGGCGGCGCGGGCGAGTGGTCGGAGGCGATGAAGGCGACCTCGCCCGATGAGACGCGGCGCCAGAGGTCGTCCTGGTCGGCCTGGGACCGCAGCGGCGGGGCGCACTTGGCGAGCGCGCCGATTCGCTCCACGTCCTCCCCGGTCAGCACCAGGTAGTGTGGGCAGGTTTCGCAGGTCACATCCACACCGCGGGTGCGCGCCTCGGCCACCAGCGCCACGCCGCGCCCCGTGCTGACGTGCACGATATGCAGCGGGCAGCCGGTCTCCTGCGCGAAGAGGATCGCGCGCGAGATGGCCTCTAGCTCGGCGACGACGGGACGCGAGGCGAGGTAGTCGCGCGCGGTGGTGTGCCCCTCGGCGACGGCGCGGGCGGCCAGACATGAGGTCAGCGCGTCGCTCTCGGCATGCACGGCGACGATGCGCCCCAATCGTGCGGCGCGGGCCATGCCCTCGTAGAGCGTGAGGTCGTCGCTGGCGGGGAAGTCCTCGATGCCGCTGTTGGACATGAACGCCTTGTAGCCGACGACGCCGCGCGCGGCCAGCTCGTCCAGCGTGTCGAGGTTGCCGGGGATGATGCCGCCCCAGAAGGCGAAGTCCACCAGCGCGGAGCTTTGGGCGGCGGCGAGCTTGGCGTCGAAGGCGGCGGCGGTGACGGTCGGCGGGTGGGCGTTGAGCGGCATGTCGTAGAAGAGCGTCGTGCCGCCGGCGGCGAGCGCGCGGGTGCCGGTGGCGAAGCCCTCCCACTCTGCGCGGCCAGGATCGTTGAAGTGCAGGTGGGCGTCGATCACGCCGGGGAAGACGTGGAGGCCGGTGGCGTCGAGCGCCTCGCGGGCGTCGCCGGGCAGCTCCGGCTCGATAGCGGCGATGCGGCCCTCGGCGATGCCAAGGTCGGCGGGGCGCACGCCGTCCTCGAAGGCGACGGCGCCGTGGCGGATGAGGAGATCGTAGCTTGGCATGGGATTGCTCGCCTCCGCGGCGGGATGTGCCGCGCGGCGGGGATGATACCATGCCGGCGAGCGCGGGCGCAAGGCGGATGTGGGTACCGGGCAGCGATAGCCAAACGTTCCCGCCGTTCTCTAGCCCGCGGAGGCGGGCTATGTGGCTGTAAGCCCCCAGGCGCGGATTCATCCGCCGGCCCCCACAGATGAACATTCACAAGCCCTGGTGCAGTCGGGCTACTCTTGCATGAGATCGCCCGCTCCGGTATGCTACCGTCGTGCGAAGATGTCGTTTCAGCGCAAAGGAGGTGTGCCCTATGAAGACCATGCCCATGCCGTCGCGCCGGCAATGTACCTGGCGAGCGAGCATCTGCCGCTGATCGGTTCCGACATCCTCGCTATTGCGCGCCTCGAAGAAGGGCGCCCACTCCACGCGTCGCGTCCTAATCCGCTGCTGCTGTTCTTCTCGCTCAGGTGACTCGCCGGCACCGCCCTGGCTTCCCGGCCCCCCTGCGCTCTCGCGGGGCAGGCCGCGTCGCGCAGCCACACAGTCGGTATGGCGGCTTTCACCGCCACGAGTGAGGAGAACAACAGGTCAATGACCTCTGATACCTTCAAGCCGGTGCTCCTGGACCTCCTGCGTCAGGCCCACCACAACCAAAACACCTTCTTCCAGCAACTGCCAGCCGCCGAGCTATCAGCCACCGGGACGCCGGAGCTGTGGTCGGCCAAGGACCACGTGGCCCATCTCACGTTCTGGCGCCAACGTCTCACGCTCAGACTCCAGGCGATCGTCCACGACGAGCCGCAGCCAGAGATTGAGAGCTACGAGCAGCTCAATCCGCAGATCTTTGAAGCACACCGCACCCAGCCCTGGCCCGCGGTCCTCGCCGAATCGGATCAGGCCTATGCCGATCTGACGGCGTGTACGGCCCTGGTGGGAGACGACGATCTCACGGCGTTGGGGCGCTTCGAATGGGTAGGGGGCGGCATGCCGCTGTATACCGCCTTCATGGGCAACTGCTACGAGCACACGCAGAACCATCTCGCCCAGTACCTGCTCGATCGCCAGGAGGACGCGCGCGCCGTCGCGATCTATGAGCAGTGGGCCGGCAGCGTGGTGGAGGCGGGCGTCCCCGACCTCCTCAAAGGGTACACGCTCTACAATCTGGCCTGCTTCTACGCCACGCATGGGCAGGTGGAGACCGCGCGTCCGGCCTTGAGGCAAGCGCTCGCACTCTATCCTGAGGTACGGGAATTTGCGCTGACCGACCCTGATCTCGTCGCGCTGCGTCCCAACGTGGCCGAGTAGCGCTATCGAATGCACGCGGGCGGGACATGTCCCGCCCCTACAGTATGCGAGCGGGGATATTGCTGTCGCCCACCTGTTGTTTCATTGCGGCAGTTGGCCGGGGCCGAAGATCGTGATCGTGCCCTGGTTGGGCGCAAGCACGAGCAGGTGCTTGCCATCCGGCGACCACTGGATGAAGTCGGTGGTCCCGCCCGGCGCGTATTGTATCTGGTCTTTTGGTATGGACACCGGCTGGAGCGTGGCGATCTGCTTGCCGGTCGCGCAGTCGTAGAGCACGACGTTGATGCTCGCGGCCAGGTCAGTTGTGGGCACCTTCTGCGCGGCGATCACCGCGCCGTCGGGGCGCCAGGCGACCAGCGCCGAAGGATTGTCGGTCTGCTCACCGACGAGCATCGCGTAGACCGCTGCCAGTCCTTTATCACGCATAGGCGCGTACGGCGGCGGGGTCGGACCGCCGAACTGGCCCGCGCTCGGCGGTGTGCTCACGCTGCTCTGGATGAGGGTGTAGGCATACTGTCGCGGTGCGACGACATACCCGCCGTCTGGCGACCAGGCGCCGTAGGAGGTATAGAAGCCGAAACGGCCGCCGACGTTGGCGGCGACATTCGGCGGGCGAAGGAGGGCGATGCCCGACTGCCAGATGGTGAAGCTCGCGCCGCCGTCGGGATTGCCCACCGGACCAATGGGCGGAGTGGCCACCGGCGTGCCGGTATCGAGCCGGCTGCCGCGCGGACCGAGCGAGCTGCCCGCCCAGGCGTATTCGAGCGCCGGCGGCAGCGTGAGGGCGGGGGTGACGACGCTGCCGCCGTAGGTCGTGCTGGTGCGCTCGATGCTCCACTCCGGCGTCGTAATTGCGCTGGTGTCTCCTTGTGGCGCGTTGACCATGCCCGTCGTGGTGTTGCCGTGCAGATCGCTGACGAACAGACCCAGCGCGTCGAAGCTAGGGCCTTTCTGCTGCGTGATCGAGACTGCGAAGCTCACCGCGAGCTGCGTTTCGTCTGGCGACCAGAGCAGGCCCCCATACAGGACCTGTCCGGGCCTGACGCTGGTATCCGGGCCGAAGGGATGGATGCCAGGCACAATCGCGTCGTCGAGGTGGATCGTGCCCAGCAGCGCGCGCGTGCGGACCGTGTAGATGTTCACGATGCCGACTGAGTGCGTCCCAAACGAGAACGGCTGGCGGCACTCGCGCGCGTAGCCCAGCACGGCGATCTCGTCGCCCTGAGGCGACCAGGCCACGTCGGCCGCGCAGACCATGCCGTCGGCGCCCGGCGTGATGTAGGGCGCGGTCGGGGCGGGCGGCCCCTGTTGCGCCCTTTTCTGCGGTGCGGTAAGCACGTGCGCCAGCACGATTGCCGCTACCGCGATCACCGCCGGCACCAGCCCCAGCGCGATCAGCCAGCGGTTGATGGGGCGCGTCCGGCGTCGGGGCGGCCGCAGGGATCCGGCCGGGCGTGACGGCGCCGCGGCTCGGGACCTCATTGCCGCCTGCTGGGCGCTCGCCCGCTGCTGTTGCACCTGTTGTTGCTGGGCGGCGAGATGCTGCGCGGCGAGGTGCTGGAGTGCCTGCTGGCGCCGCGCGCGCGCGGCCGCAGCATCCTCCGCTGGTCCGTCCTGCTGGCCGCCAGGCGATCCCCTCTCTGCCATCAGGCTACCGCCGCCTTTCATCCACGACGAACGTGCCCCACGCCCACAAGAAGGAGCCGTCCGTATCTATGTGACGCCACCCGAACGGCGTATTTTCATGCTCGAACTCGGCGGCGAGTCCCGCTTGGCTTGCGGTGGCAGTCGAAACGCGGGTACCATTGCGATTAGCGCGGGTGCATGGCGCTCAGCATGGTGCGGTGCGTATGCCCGTGGCGGCAGATGGAGCCTCGTTGTCCGTCCGTATCCGCCTCCTTCTTCTCTATCCTCGGCGTCGTCTGCGCCCTCTACGGTTCAAAATCTGAGAAAGGTGACGTCCCGTGCGCGTGGTGTGCCTGGGCAGCGGCAGCAGCGGTAACTCGCTGGTGGTGCGCGCGGGGCGGACGACGGTGCTGGTGGACGCCGGCTTTGGCCCGCGCGATCTGGTGAGCCGGCTGCGCCAGGCGGGATGCCCGCCGCGCCAGATCAGCGCGATCGTACTGACCCACGAGCACGCCGACCACGCCCGCGGAGCCGCCGCCTTCGCCGCGCAGCACCAGATTCCCCTCGGCGGCGACCCGCGCACGCTCGACGCCGTACGCGACCAGGCGAACGCGCGCAGCGCCACCTGGGTGCCCACATCCGCGCCGACGCCGGCACCCGCGCCCCGCTTCGAGCGCATCGAGTTCGCGGTGGGGACGGCGGCGCGCATCGGCGACCTGGAGGTGCGCAGCTTCGCGATCTCGCACGACGCCGTGGCGCCCTGTGGCTACGTGCTCTCCTCCGGCGCGTGGCACGTCTGCATCGCCACCGACACCGGCGAGGCCGGGGCGGCGGTGGTGGAGGCCATGCGCGGCGCGCACCTGCTGGTGATCGAGGCCAACCACGACACCGACCGGCTGATCAAGGGGCCGTACCCGTGGCCGCTGAAGAAGCGCATCCTCAGCCCCACCGGTCACCTCTCGAACGAGCAGGCCGCGCGGGCGCTGCTGAGCGCGCTGGACGACGGCCCGCGCTGGATCTGGCTGGCGCACCTGAGCCGCACCAACAATACACCCGACCTGGCGCGCGGCGGGGTCGCGGGGCTCCTGCGCCGCGAGGGGCTGCGTCAGGTGCCGCTGCAGGTGGCCCCGCCGGGGACCGGCCCGGTATGGGATAGCGCGGACCTGCTGGGTGCGCCGCGCCAGGCCGAGCTGCCCACGCCCATCGCGGCCGCCATCACGTCCTCGGCTGATTAGCGCACGGGACGGTCTATGCCGCGCCGTCCCGCGTGATGTGACCTCTCGCCGTGGCGACCCTACTCGCCGCGCTCCTCCTCGCGCTCGTGCTGGTCGGGAGCGCGCGTGCTGCCGAGCAGCCCGCTGCGATCCGAGGCGCCAGGACCGCCGGTGAGGCCAGTGCGGTTGGGCGGCTCGGGTCCGGCAAGACCCGCCGTGCTGGGCGACCGGAAGTGTCCCAACAGGCCACTACGGTCGATTGCGCGCTCGTCGCCCACGACGCCGGTCCGTTCGGCGCCGCTGGCCAGCTCGCCCGTGCCGCGAGCCTCCTCGTCGTCGCGATCTGTGTGTTCATGCGTCATCTGACACCGCTCCTTTGCACGCGATGCGCGCGTTGGTGGAGCACCATCGCTCCGCCAGATCACCGCGCACATGTATATCGTACAGCGATTTAGTTGCCAAATCACCCGTATCTTGGAGGTATCCATCTTGCGCGGTATTGCAGCCAGCCTGATCGATTACGCAGGGGAGGCTGGGCATGCGGGTGTACATCGTGCGCCACGGCGAGGATACGGTGGTCATGCCCGGCAACTGGAAGCTCGTGCCGGTGGCGCTCTTCGACGTGCTGCTGCGGCGCAAGCGCGATACGTGACACGCCGGCATCTCGGTGGCCGAGCGCGACGACAGGTAGCACCGCTCGCGGCTACTCACTCGATCCGCGGTGGTCCTTGCTCGATGCGCTCCCGGATGGCCTCGTAGGGGCCGTAGACCGGGCCGGCGTAGTCGATCCACCACGTCAGGCCAGCCTCAGCGAACGGGCGGACGATGGCTCGCGCCGCTGCTGGATCGTCGCCCGGCGTGCGCCCCTCCGTCACCAGATCGAACGGCGTCACGGCCTCCTCGCGCTCGCGCTCGATGAACGCTTTGATCGCTCGGATGTCGTCGGGGATCGTGCGGCCGGGTGAGCCGTCGGGGTTCAGCGCGTACGGGATCATGCCGTCCCAGCGCGCCGCCCGCCGCGCCGGCGGGCGCTTGGGCCAGCCGCCGCCGACCCAGATCGGGATGCGCGGCTGCTGCACCGGCCGCGGCAGGAATGTGACCTCGTCCAGCGCGTAGTGCTTGCCGTGGTAGGAGTACGGCTCGCCGCTCCACAGGCCGGCCAGAATCTCGAGGCTCTCGTCCAATTGCTCGGCGCGCTGTCGGGGGTCGGTCACTTCGCCGAAGCCGCCGAAGCTGCGGTCGTTGAGGTCGCCGAGGCCGACGCCGAGCGTGAAGCGCCCATTGGAGAGGTGATCGAGGGTCACGGCTTCGCGCGCGACCTTCCAGGGGCGGCGGCGTGAGAGCGGCGTGACTGTGAGGCAGAGGCGAATGCGCTCGGTGCGCGCCGCGATGGCCGCCAGCGCGACCCACGGATCGTAGAGCGGCCAGTCGCCCTGCGCCCAGAAGACGATGTAATCCTCGATCAAGATGCCGTCCCAGCCGGCGTCCTCGGCCCGCACCGCCAGATCGACCAGCTTGTGCAGGTCGCCGTCGCCGCCCGTGATCGGCAGCGTAATCCCGTACTTCATGCGCTATCCCCCTCGCATTGGGTGTGGTCTTGCACGCCCAGTCACGAGTATGCGCGGGCGAATAGGACATCCTGTGTCATATTGCGCGCGTTGCGGCTGGCCTGCGCGTGGAGAAGGTGGACGTGAGGTCTATCGCTTCTCGCGCGGATACGGCTCGCCGCGCTCGTTGACGCGCATGAACGGCGGGCGCACGTCGAGTGAGGTGAGCGCGCCGTAGCGCTGCGGGCGGCGGAAGGCGTTGCCCCACCCCTCGCGGCGGCGGTAGTCGCGGATGGCGTCCAGGTCAAAGGGCGCGAGATAGACACCCTCGGCCTCGCCGGCTTCGATCACCAGCGTGTCGCGCGAGCCGTGCGCGTCGAAGGTGATCGGATCGAAGGCCATCGAGTGGCCGTTGGCATCGGCGTTGGGCGCGGCGTAGTTGGCGAGCGCCACGGCCACCATGTTCTCGCAGGCGCGGGTGGCGAGCTGGGCGCGGCGGTGGCGCTCCATCTCGCAGGCGTTGGGGATCAGAATCAGCTCCGCGCCTTGCAGCATGAGCACGCGCGCGCTCTCAGGGAACTCGCGGTCGTAGCAGATCATCGCGCCGACCTGGACCGGGCCGGCAGCGGTCTCCAACTCCGCCACGTAGAAGCCGTCGCCGGGGGTCAGGGCCGCTTCTTTCAGGTCGAAGTCGCAGGTGTGGACCTTGGCGTAGGTCAGCACGATCTCGCCGCGGCGGTCGATCAGCGAGACGCTGTTGCGCGGCGCACCGGGCCACCGCTCCAGATAGGTGATCGCGATCGCCATCTCCAGCTCGCGCGCCAGCGCCCGGAAGTGCCCGACGAAGGCGCCCTCGCGGCTGATGGCCCGCGCCTGCCACTCTTCGCGCGCCGCGCGATGTGCCTCGTATGCGCTCGTCTCGCCCGGCCGCCACAGCTCCGGTGCGCGCCACAGATCGGTCTCCGGCGTCGCGACCTCCGCGCAGTAGCCCGCGTAGCCGATGTTCCACATCTCAGGGAAGAGCGCGATGTCGCCGCCCAACGCGCGCGCCCGGCGGCAGAAGGCCTCGCCTTTGGCAAGATTCGCGTCCTGGTCGGTGCCGTGCGCATTCATCTGCAACAACGCGACCCGCAGGATACTCATGGGAGCTCAATCCTTCCTTGTTCGACGGCAGATGTGGTGTGCTGGGCGCACCCTATCCACATGCGGAAAACACGGATGGCCGCGCCCACGAGGGAACGCGGCCTTGAGCGAATGAGGCCGGCTGAAGACGAGAACGAGAGCGAAGCGCCTAGTCGAGGTGGTCGTAGATGTAATCCACGGCCTCGCCGACGGTGGTGATCTTCTCGGCGTCTTCGTCGCTGATCTGGAGCTTGAACTGCTCCTCCAGCGACATGATCATCTCGACCAAGTCGAGCGAGTCGGCGTTGAGATCTTCGGTGAACGATGCTTCGGGCGTTACGTCGGCCTCGTCAACGCCGAGCTGCTCGGCGATGATTGGCTTGAGCTTCGCCAGGACTTCCTCTTTGGTCATGGACGCCATGCGTTTCCACCTCACTAGCCGGTGCTGGATGCTCATGATCCTTGCGACCGGTTGAACAATGTGCCGAGGACGCCGTTCACGAATCGTCGTGAGGTGTCGCTGCCGTAGGTCTTGGCAAGCTCCACAGCTTCGTTGATGGCGGCCTTGGCCGGCACAGCAGTATCGAACATCATCTCGTAGATTGCCAGCCGCAGGATGTTCTTGTCAATATGGGCCATCTGCTCCAGCGGCCATTCGTGATGTGCCGCCGATTGAATGGCCGTGTCGATCCGGTCGAGATGCGCCAGCACACCTCGCACCAGCTCGCCAGCAAAGGCCACCACACGCGGGTCCAGCGCCTCCTCCTCGGCGTGGCGCTCCAGCACCGACTCCACGTCGTGGTGCGCGGTGTCGAATTCGTAGAGCGTCTGCAAGGCGACGGTGCGTGCCTTGTGGCGGGGTCCTGTCGGCATGGCTAGAGCACGTCCTGAATATACACGTTGATGTCGCGAGCGGTCATCCCCAAAATGTGCTGAATGGCCGCGCTCACCGCGTCCTGGACGGCAGTGCCGGCGGCGAGGAAGCTCGCGCCCGGCTCGACGATCAGGTAGAGGTCCACCGAGACGCGCTCGCCATGCACGTCCAGCGCCACGCCATGCTGCGGCAGCGGGCGCCCCAGCACCGGACGCCAGCCTGTGCTATACGCCGCGAGCCGCGCCACGCCGGGCACGCCGAGCGCCGCCTGCTCTACCACCGTGCGCAGCACGCGCCGGGCGATGCGCACCGCACCAAGCTGCTCCCCCGTTCCCGGCGCTGCCTCGCCGTCCGCACCGGTCGCGCTGGCCCCCGCAACCGCCGGCACGGGACCGTAGCCACCTGCCCCGTTGGGTGATGCCTGCATGACGGGCCTCCTCCACGCGTACGTCGCATCGTCATCGCCGAAATCGCCAGAGTGTCAGGCGAGCGGGCGTCCACCGGACGCCCCTACGCACGTCCCCTTCGCGACCTTCGCGTTCTCCGCGCCTGCACCTACGCGACGCCGAGACGCGCGCGGAGCTGCGCCGCCACCGGCGCCACGTCAGCCGCCGCGGCGACGGAGAGCGTCGCAGCGCCGCGCGCGATGCGCTTGATCAGGCCTGAGAGCACCTGCCCCGCGCCGATCTCGACAAACGTGGTGACGCCGTCCTCGGCCAGCCGCGAGATGGACCGAGTCCATTGTACCGGAGCCGCGATCTGCTGTGCCAATTCCTGTCGCAGATCGGCGGCCACGGTGATCGGCTTGGCGGTGATGTTGGCGACCAGCGGTACGCGCGCATCGGCCAGCGGCGCCGCGGCGACGGCACGCGCCAACCCTTCGGCGGCCGGCGCCATGACCGGCGAGTGGAATGCCCCGCTGACGGCCAGCGGCACGACCCGCTTGGCGCCGCGCTCGCGGGCCAGTGCCATCGCCAGATCGAGCGCGTGGTGCTCGCCGGAGATGACGATCTGCCCCGGCGCGTTATCGTTGGCGAGCACCACCTTGCCGGCACCAGGATGTACGCCTGCCGCGGTTGCCGCACCAGTCTTCGCCAGCTCCGCTTCGGCGCGCGCCGTGGCTTCGGCGCAGACCGCGCTCAGGGCATCGGCGTCCATCCCCAGCACGGCGGCCATGCCGCTGGGGCATGCCTGCCCCTCCGCGTGCATCAGGCGCCCGCGCTCGCGCACCAGCCGCAGGGCGTCGCCGATCGGCAGCGCGCCGGAGGCGGCGAGCGCGGCGTACTCGCCGACGCTGTGCCCCGCGACGTACGCCGGCCGCAGCGGCGCGTCGAGGATTGGCGCCGGCACCTCACCTTCGGCCGCGGTGTAGTGGCGAGGCCCGCCTCGCCCTTGGGGATGGGGGGTGAGGCCAGCGCCGGCGGCTTCCTGCAAGGCGGCGAGCAGCGCGAGGCTGGTGGCGACGATGGCCGGCTGCGTGTTGATGGTCTCGCGCAGCGCCTCTTCGGGTCCGTTGAAGCACAGCTCCGAAAGCGGGAAACCGACGGCGGCATCGGCGAGGGAAAACACGGCGCGAGCGGCCGGCGAGGCGGCGGCGATATCCGCGCCCATGCCGACCGCCTGGCTGCCCTGGCCCGGAAAGACGAACGCGATCCGCTCGCTCACGGCGCTCCACCCTTCGGCGGTTGCGGGCGTCCACCGGACGCCCCTACGGATTGGCGAACGTGGCGCCGGGCGGGCGTCCACCGGGCGCCCCTACGAGTCCTCTCCACGTCCTCCGCGCAGCCCTTCGCGCTCTCCGCGGACTCCGTATCCTCTGGCGCCCCCGCGCCCCATAGCTGTAGTGGCGAGGCGGGCCTCGCCTCTGCCGGTCGGGGGTGACAAACCTACTCGCCGCGCCTGGAGCCGACTTCGAGCACCTGGCGGCCGCGGTAGGTGCCACAGTTGGGGCAGACGCGGTGGGTCATGTGGAGCTGGTGGCACTGCGGGCAGCGGCTCAGGTTGGGCGGGTTGATGCGATGATGCTGGCGGCGATTGCCCTGCCGCCGATTCGAGAGACGTTTCTTGGGAAGTGCGCCCACGGCAATTACTCCTCGCCGGACCTGCCGCCGGCGTGCGAATACAGCGGCCGCGCAGAAGCATGGCGCGCGGCGACGAACAGCGTCATACGTGACAGATGGCTCACGAAACGGCGCCGCGCTCCGCACCGCAGCGCGAGACGCGACGCCCAAGCCCGCCTATTGTATCACAGATCCGCGCGCGGCGCACGCTCAGGAGCGCTTTTGCCGGCGCACCATCGGCACGCGGGCGGAGCCGAGCGCCTGGGCGCAGCGCGCGCAGACGTAGTACCCCTCGTCTTCGCGATACTCCAGGGCATCGAGCGCGAAGTGCAGGTAGCAGATGCCGCAGCGGGTGCCTCCCGTGGTGCTGGCCGTGGTGCGGTCGTGCTGGAAGATCGCCCGCAGGTCGTCGATCAGCGGCCCTACGTCGCCGCGCACGTCGCCCCGCGGCGTAAACTCCTGCGCGTCGTGTCCCATCTCGGCCGCAGAGGCGGCCTCAGGCGCGGCGCGCGTGCCGTCTCGCTCGAAGGCCGGGCGCAGGTGGGCGGGCGTGTACGAGCGGTCGCGCTCGCCCTCGCGGTCACGCTCGCGCAGGTGGCCGTTGTGGTGGTGCGCGGGGCGCTCCTGGTCCTGGTCCTGATCGTCGTTATCGTCGTTCGCACTCGCTCGGGCCGTGTTGTGCTCGGTGGGCAGGCGAGCGGCGGTATCGCCGGTATCGTGCGGGTCTCGCTCGTCGTCCACTGCGGGCGGCTCGACGCTCTGGGCGATGACGACGATCTCTTCATAGGTTGCCGTCATTTCCAGCTCCACTGGCTGAGGCTCATTGTCCGGCGAAGACCGGCGGGGGCCACGAGACGCGCGCTGGCCAGGCGCGTAGGGTGCGCGCAGCGATGGCTCGGATGCACTCCGCGTGCGGCGCGCCTGTAATGGCGCATCCGAGGCGCTCGGTGCGGGCGGGGCCAAGTGTTCGGGCGGTGCGGCAGGGGCCGGCGTCTCCGAGGGTTGCGCGGTCGTGCTGGCACTTGCGCCCGGGTTCGGCGCTGGTGTGCGCGGCGCGGGGCCGCGATTGTGACGGCCTCCGCGCTTATTGCGACGTGTATGTGTGTTGCCCATCGCGTGTTGTCCTCTTCCGCGTCTGGCGTCGTGTACTGGCAAGTGATGGGAATGCCCCCGCACTTCCGTGCGGCAGCACACGCGCGCCCATGTTCCCCCACTGTACAACGTGCGGCATGGCAGCGCCAACTGTACCAGAGGGTAAGGGCGGTGGCGGGCGCGTACAGCGAGACGCGCTCGTGCTACGCTCTGCGCGGGTGGGGCGTGGACGCATGCCATGCGGCCCCTACGGGTTCCCGTACCGAGCCTGCCGTGCCGGCGGGGAGGTGAGAACCGATGCGGATGCAGATTGTGGTCTATGACGGCTTCGACGAGCTAGACGCGCTGGCGCCGTTGGAGGTGCTGCGGCGCGCGGCGGAGCTGGGCGCTGATCTGGCGGTTGAGCTGGTGACGCTGGCGCCATGCAATGAGGTAAAGGCGTCCTTTGGTCTGCGCCTGCGCCCGGATGGCGTGCTCGACCCCGACGCTCCGCCGGACCTGCTGCTGGTGCCGGGTGGTGGCTGGAACGTGGGTGGACAGACCGGCGTGCGGGCGGAGATCGCGCGCGGCGAGCTGCCGGCGACCATCGCCCAACTGCACACGCGCGGCACGCTGATCGCGACGGTCTGCACGGGCGCGATGCTCGCCGCGGCGGCCGGCCTCACCAGCGGGCGCCACGCGACGACCCACGCCGCCGCGCTCGGCGCGCTGCGCGAGAGTGGCGCTGACGTGCCGGCGGTGCGTGTGGTGGACGACGGCGACCTGATCTCGGCCGGCGGCATCACGTCTGGGCTAGACCTGGCGCTGTGGCTGGTCGAGCGCTTCTTTGGCCCGAAACTGGCCTGCGCGATCGAGCGACGCATGGAGTACGAGCGGCGCGGGAGCGTCTGGCGCGAGTAGCGAAGGCGCGCAATTGGGGAGGCTGCCAATGAGTGACCAAACGGACGTCGCGAAGGCGCTGTCGCACGTGCTATGGATCGGCGGCTCCCCGTGTTCGGGCAAATCCACGATCAGCCATACCATTGCTCGCATCTATGTTTTCGTTGACTATCACGCCGATGCGTTCGCGCGGTACCACTTCGCGCGGCGGGTGGCCGCCGGAGACGCTGAGGCCATCGCGTTCCTGCGGATGACGGTGGATGAGCGCTGGCTACAAAAGCCGGTCGAGGAGATGGCGCGGGAGACAATAGCATCGTGGACCACCGAGTTTCGCTACGTGCTCGACGATCTGCTGGCGCTGCCGCGAGAGAACCTCATCGTGGCTGAGGGCAATTTCTTCCCGGCCTGTGTCGCGCCCTATCTCTCCACTCCACACCAGGCGATCTGGCTGACGCCGACGGACGCTTTCTGTGACCAGGCCAGACGGCGCAAGCGCGCGGCGCTGGCACGGCGCCAGAAACGTCACGGCGCCTACGGCGAGGGCAGCGACCCCGAACAGCGCCTGCGGAATCTCATCGCGCGCGATCAACGCCTGGCGCACTACGTGAAGCAGCAGGTGGAAGCCGCGTCTCTACCGCTCATCGAGGTTGACGGCAGCCAGTCGGTCGAGGAGATGACGGAGGTGGTCGAGCGGCACTTCGACCCCTACCTGATCGCATGGGTCAAGCGCGTGAGAGCGCAGGCAGGATGATGGCAGTTGTCGATCATAGCGCCAGGGTGATGAAGTCAGAGGAGGTGGAACGCCGGCGCCGTGACCGCGGCGTGATCGTCGCTGAAGCGGGCCGGGGAGAGCGGCGCCACATCAACGCCCTGAGACGCGCCCAGCACGATCTGTTCGGCGACCGCCCGCGCCACCGATGGCGAGTGCATGACGCCATGCCCGTTGAAGCCGGCGGCGATGAAGAGGCCGCCGATGCGCGTGTCTGGCCCCACGACGGGCAGACCGTCCGGCGCCACGTCATACTGGCCGCGGATGATGCGGGTCGGCGGCACGGTGCCATCATCAGCCGCGAGTGCGGGAAAGCTCCTCGCGGCCTGTCGCCGCATCCAGGCGAGCAGCGCGGCCTCGTCTCGTGGTGCGTCGGGATCGTCCGCGCGCGGCGTCTTGACGCCAACGATCGCCTCGCCGCGCTCGTTGCGGACGTAGACCCCGGTGCGCAGATCGGTGACGAGCGGCATCGTGCGCGGGAGGGCGGCCGGCGCCGGGATGAGGTATTTCACCCGCGGTGAGGCGCTGATGGGTACATCGCTGCTCGCCATCTGACTGACCTCGCGGGCACGGGCGCCTGCCGCGTTGACCAGCGTTTCCGTCTCGACCACCAGCCGCTCGCAGAGCGCCGCGTGGATGCTGCCGCCGCTGACCGCGATCCCCGTGACGGGGCAGTGTTCGTAGACGCTTACACCCGCCGCGCGGCACGATTGCAGGAGCCACTGGTGTAGCTCCCAGGGGTTGAGCCAGAATTCGTCCGCGCAGAAGGTGGCGGCGACGATGCCGTCTACGTCGCAGTAGGGGAATCGCGCGGCAAGCTCGGTGCCATCCAGCCACAGCGAGCCGACGCCAAGGCTTTGCTGCAAGCTCCAGGCGTCGTGAAGCCCAGCCGCGTGCCGCTCATCGGCCAGGAAAGCGTAGCCCACCGGCTCATACTCGGCACGCAGGTGCGGCTCCCGGAGCGCGAGGTCGAAGAACGGCAGCGATGCCTGCGTCAGCTCGATCTCGATGCGCGTGCTGAACTGGCGGCGCACGCCCGCCGAGAAGCGGCCGTACAACTCGCAGCCGGCGTAGTCGCGCTCCAGGACCACGACACGCTCGACCCCCAACTGCCGCAGATGCCAGGCAGTCCAGAGGCCGGCGAGGCCGGCGCCGATCACGGCGACATCGGCGCGTATCGTCTCGCGATCGGCTGGTATCTCGTGCATGTCGCGTGCATCACGGGCTGGTATCACTGGTTCCTCTTGTCCAATCGCCGTAGCGCATCCGTATCAATCTCGACGCCCAGACCGGGGCGCCGCGGTACGGCGATCTGGCCGTCTTCGACGACAAGCGGCTCCCGCACGACATCTTCGCGGTACTTGAGCGGACCTACCAAGTAGCTGGGGAAGGCCAGATCCGGCAGCGACGCGGCCAATTGAGCGCCCGCGGCGGTGGCGATGCCCAGCTCGAGCACGCTACCCACCATCACCCCCAAGCCGCAGGCATAGGCGACTGTGGCGCAGTCGCGTGCGCACTGCAAGCCGCCGAGCTTCGACAGCCCGAGATTGATGACGTTGGCCGCGTCGTGGCGGCCAATCTCGGCCACATCCATCGGCGTGAAGACGGCTTCATCGGCGGCGATGGCGATTGTGCTCTGGCGTGTGACCTCTGCTTGTCCCTCCCAATCCGATGCGGGAAGCGGTTGCTCGATGAGCGTCACGCCGATGGCTTCCAGCCGTGGCAGCGCGCGTAGACAGTCCTCGCGCGACCACTGACCGTTCACGTCGAGCAGGAAAGCGACGTGCTCCGGGACGGCGGCGCGCACTGCCTCCAGGCGCGCGAGGTCGTCATCCAGCGCACCCCGGCCGGCGTAGAGCTTGAGGGTTGTATAGCCGGCGGCCAACTGCGCATGGGCTACGTCAACCATCGCCGCGGGTTCGTCCCAGCCCACCGAGCCATGGAGCGTGAGGCGCTCGCGGTAGCGGCCGCCGAGCAGCACGGAGATTGGCACTCCCGCGGCTTTGCCGGCCAGATCCCACAGCGCAAGGTCAACGGCGGCACGTGTAAATGGGGCGCGCGGCAGACGCTGCTCCAGCACGCGCAGCAGCGGCTCGCGATCTAGGGCATCGCGGCCGATCAGCAGCGGTGCGACCTGCTGTGTCAGCGCCTCCACAACCGAGCGTTGATCCTCGTCGGTGAACGCCGCCACCGGACACGCCTCGCCATAGCCGACCAGACCATCCTCGGTCTCCAGTTTCAGCACGACGTTCTGCGACTCCTGGCGGTTGGTCTGACCGAAGCGAAACATCTGCTTGAAGCTCACCGATAGGGGAATGGCCTCCAGCGAGCGGATGTTCATCGCCATCTTCTCTCCGCTATGTCCACAACGGCCCCCACAGTCGATTGTACGGCGCGAAGCGCACGCGCAGACGTGAGCACGCGGAAATTGGGCCGCGGGCGCCATCGGCACTCCGCTCCTCGCGCGGCGGCGCTCACGACGAAGCGCGCTCGGCAACCGGCGAGGGCGCTGCCAGCTCGCGGGCGATGTTGTCGCGATACTGGATGAGGAAGTTCCACAGCGCACTGGCAGTGGCCGAGGCGTGCGCTCCGGCGCGGCGCGCGAGATACCAGTGGCGGTGGACCGGGAAGCCTGCGACGTTGAGCACCACCAGCCGCTCGGTCAGCACCTCCAGCTCGATGGCGCCCTGCGGCATCACCGCGATGCCCAGATCCGCCGCGACCGCCTGCTTGATCGCGCCGCTGCTGCGCAGCTCCATCCCCACGCGCAGGGTGATGCCGCGCTGCTCGAAGAAGCCTTGCGTATCTACCCGCGTACCAGAGCCGTTCTCACGCAAGAGAAAAACCTCGCGTGCCAGCTCGTCCAGCGCGATGTGCTTGCGGCTGGCGAGTGGATGGCGTGGCGAAGCGATCACCACCAGCTCGTTGGGGACGAATTCGGCGACCTCCATGTCGTGCGGGTCCTCGATCAGGCCCATCACCGCCAGGTCTACCTCGTTGTCGAGCAGCATCTTCTGCACCGTGAAGCGGTTGAGCACGTCGAGCGTGAGCCGCACCTCGGGGAACTGGCGGTGGAAGGCGCCCAGCGCCGGCGGGACCACGTAGATGCCGGCGGTGGTGCTGGCGGCGACCTTGACCGAGCCGCGCCGGCCGCCGCCCAGCTCTTCCATCACCAGGCGGGTCTCTTCCATCAGGCCGAAGATGCGCTCGCTGTAGGTGAGCAGCTCGCGTCCGGCTTCGGTGAGGTGCAGTGTGCGGCCGACCTTCTCGAAGAGCGGCAGGCCAATGCTGCGTTCCAGCGCCTTGACCTGGAGCGAGACGCCCGGCTGGCTGAGGAAGAGCGCGGTGGCGGCGCGCGAGTAGCTGCCGTGCGTGGCGACCGCGCGGAAGATGTGGAGCTGGTGGAGGTTGATGTCCATGTGCGCCCCTGTCCCGTGGGCGTCCGCCGGACGCCCCTACGCAAGCCAGGCGAATGCCATCGGTGAGCCAGTGGGCGCTCGTGCGGGTGCCTTTCGATGCCCACAACGCAGCGCGCGTGAACTCTAAACTCGAACTTATGCCAGACATGAGGAACCGATATTGCAGATTATACACAGTGCTGTCTATGCTCACGTCAAGGCTTCCCACGGGAAGCGGCGCAACGAGGCGCCGTTTTTCCTCATGAGTCGGGGAGCACAGAGGAGGGATCGGATGGCAATTGGAGACATCCGTGTAGGCGCGCAAAACTGCTCGTCGTGAGCACATCCTGGTGCAGAGCGCAGCAAGTTGACCGTACAGCTTGCGATGCTCAGGTGGGCGGTTTGCGTGAGCACGCTGCTTAGTCATCTACCCTTTAGCCGAAACCAGGGGCTTGCAACTCACCCGTCACCGAGTGTCCGCGTGTGGCCTGATGACAGAGACCCGGCAGGATCGCTCCTGCCGCGGATACAGAACTGAGGCTCTGACCATGACCGTTTTACGCCAGGATGGTTTCCTCCCGGCAACGCCCAAACGTTCAGTTGGCAAGGTGCCGTCACAACCGTTCGCTCCAGCTCGAGGGAGCCGGAGTGCCTTGGCACGCAACCAATCTACCACAGGTGAGCGAGCAGTGTCTACCCCGCGAATGATGGCGGATGCTTCCGCGCCCCCGCGAGGTGATCACGTCGGGAGCCGCCTTGACGAGCGGGAGGGAGATTGGGAGACCAACCCACGCTGGCAGGGCATCGAGCGGCCGTACACGATGGCCGACGTCGAGCGGCTGCGCGGCAGTATTCGCGTCGAGCACACGCTGGCGCGGATGGGCGCCGAGCGATTATGGGACCTGCTGCACACCGAGGACTACGTCGCGGCGCTGGGCGCACTGACGGGTAATCAGGCGGTGCAGCAGGTGAAGGCCGGACTGAAGGCCATCTACCTGAGCGGCTGGCAGGTGGCGGCGGACGCCAACCTCGCCGGCCAGATGTACCCCGATCAGAGTTTGTATCCGAGCAATAGCGTGCCGCACGTGGTGGAGCGCATCAACGCCGCGCTGCAGCGCGCCGATCAGATTCACCACGCCGAGGGCAAGGACGACGTCTACTGGTACGCGCCAATCGTGGCCGACGCCGAGGCGGGCTTTGGCGGTCCGCTGAACTGCTTCGAGCTGATGAAGGCGATGATCAAGGCCGGCGCGGCAGGCGTCCACTTCGAGGACCAGCTTGCCTCGGAGAAGAAGTGCGGCCACATGGGCGGCAAGGTGCTGATCCCCACGCAGTCGGCGGTCAAGAATCTCGTCGCCGCGCGGCTGGCCGCCGACGTGCTGGACGTGCCGGCGATCCTCGTCGCGCGCACGGATGCCAACGGCGCCAAGCTGATCACCAGCGACGTGGACCCGCGCGACCATCCGTTCCTCACCGGCGAGCGCACGTCGGAGGGTTTCTTCGGCATCCGGGCGGGGATCGAGACGGCCATCGCGCGCGGCCTGGCCTACGCGCCGATCGCCGACCTGATCTGGTGCGAGACCGCGGAGCCGAACATCGAGGAGGCGCGGCGCTTCGCCGAGGCAATCCACGCCAGGTTCCCAGGCAAACTGCTGGCCTACAACTGCTCGCCCTCCTTCAATTGGCGCAAGAAGCTGGACGGCGAGACCATCGCCACCTTCCAGCGGCAGCTCGGCGAGATGGGCTACAAGTTCCAGTTCGTCACACTCGCCGGCTTCCACGCGCTCAATCTGGCGATGTTCGAGCTGGCGCTGGGCTACCGCGACCGCGGCATGGCGGCGTACTCGGAGCTGCAGCAGCGCGAGTTCGAGCTGGAGGCGATCGGCTATTCGGCGACCAAGCACCAGCGCGAGGTGGGCACCGGCTACTTCGACGAGGTGGCGCAGGTGATTTCCAGCGGCACGTCCTCCACGACGGCGCTGAGCGGCTCGACCGAGGAGGAGCAGTTTCACTAAGGGGTCCTCACCCCTCGGCCCCCTCTCCCCGCGAGGGAGAGGGGGAGCCAGAGGGATGACAGGGAACGCGGAGGTTCGCGGAGGACGCGGAGAAGAAGAGACCAGAGAGAGAGAGAGAATAACCTCAGAGGGCGCAAAGGACGCAGACAAGAGCTTCACTCCACAGGACTAGCGCGGACAGGCGCGAATACAGGGCCCAGGCGAGCGAACGTGCACGACCCGGACCCTGTTGCGAATGAGCGCTCTCAGAGCGCTAGAGGGTCATTGACCCTGGGAACACGAAGTAGAAGAGCAGGCCGACGAGGATCAGCCAGCCGAGGATGATGAGCGTCCAGCCCATGTTGTGACGGATCACCTGGCCCTCGTTGCGCACGAACTTGGTCGTCGTCACGCCGACGCTAGCCGTCTGCGGTGCCACGGGCTTGCCGACCTCCGCGCCGACCGAGCCGAGCGACGGCAGCAGCAGGACCGGGAAGCCCAGCAGCCGGCCCACCGTCACCTGCACCAGGCCGAACATGGCATTGGTGGAGGTGTTGCTGCCCGAGAGCGCCACGCCAATCCAGCCCAGGATCGGCGCCAGCAGGATGAACCATGGGCCGATCTTGGAGAAGGCGAACGCCAGCGAGGCCGCCATGCCCGAGAAGTTGAAGACGTAGGCCAGGCCGAAGATGAAGACCCCGACCAGCAGCGCCCCCCACATCTGGCGGAACGTGCGGCGGAAGACCAGCCCAATAGTGTCCATGCTGGGTCGGATGAACGCCAGCATGATGAGCCACGAAGCCAGAATCGCCGTCCCCGCGATGAACGGCGTGAAGGTGTAGGAGACGCCGGCGTTACTCTTGTGCGAGATCGCCGAGACGGCCGGCAGCGCTGCGGGCTTGAACGGGCTGATCTTGGGCAGATGCGACCATGGCCCCGTCCACAGGACGACCACGACCACCAGGATCAGGAACGGCAGGAGAGCCTCGAAGACCGAATGCCGCCGCCGCTCACCGCCGAGCTCGGGCGCGACCTCCCTGGCTCCTGGGACTTCGCCCTCGGCAATCGGCACGCCACCGTAGCCCAGCATCGTCCTTGGCCGCCATACCTTCAGCAGCAGCAACAAGCAGCCGAACGAGACCAGGGCGCCGATGATGTCGGGCAGGTACGGCCCCAAGAATTGTGACGTGGGAAACTGCCCGAGGATGTACGAGAGCGAGCCGACCACGGCCAGCGGCCAGCCGTCGCGGAAGCCTTTGCGGCCGCTAACGAGATAGATGAGCACCCACGGCGGCAGGAGCGCCAGCACCGCCACGATCTTGCCGACCGAGGCCGAGAGTGGCAACAAGCCGAGGCCGGTCACCGTGCTGAGCGCGATGATCGGCGCGCCGAGCGCACCATACGAGACCGGTGCGTTGTTGGCAATCGCCGCCACGCGAATGGCGTCCAGCTCCATGACGCCGAGGGCGATCAGGATTGGCGCCACTACCGCCCATGGGTAGCCGAAGCCGACCAGGCCTTCCAGCAGCGCGCCGAACGCCCACGCCAGCAAGATGGCCTGCACCCGCACGTCGGCGGTCGCCTGTTTGATGAGCCAGGTCTTGAACGTGTCGAAGAGTCCGGTCAGGGTGAGGGTGTTGAAGATGATCAGACCCCAGAAGGTGATCCAGTTCACCGCCCAGATGCCGTTGGCGCTGCCGATCACATAGGACTGCAAGCCCGTGCCGAGGGGTAACTGCCACACCAGCACGGCGACGATGAGGGTGATGATCGAGCCGATGAGCGTGGCAAGCCAGGCGGACAGGCGGAAGACCGCCAGCATGACAAGGAGCGCGATGACCGGGATCAGTGCGGCGAGTGCCGTCAGCCCAAGGTTTCCAGTGGGGTCGAGGACCTGGTGAAACATCGCTGGTACCTCCGGATCACGACGTGTGACACTGCGACAACGTCTGACAGGTCCGAAGCCGCGCGAGATACGAGGGCAGGGCGATTCGCGTGTAGCGAAAGCTGGGACGGGACCCAGGCAAGCAAGGCAGCCCTCGCTCCCCAATAGCGGGTGCTCATTCCCCTTCCATGCTCCAGTGTCGAGCGGCACCCCTCCTTTCTACCGCGCAGGCGCCTGCGCTGGATGCATGTCGCATCCAGCCGTCGCACCAACGCAGTCCTCTCCCTCTCATGCACATAATACCAGATCGCGATACATCTCACTGCGATATTCGCGGGAAGAATCGCTCTCCACGCCTCAGCCGCATCCATGTGCCGGCCACACTGAGCACATTAAGAATCGGGCGGCTTCGGCTGGTAACCGCCCGATCGAGAAAGCGCGCGTGCGAGCGCTTGGTCAGGGATGTGTGGTGCCCACTCAGGGAGGGAGGAGCAGGCGCCAGTGCAACGATCAGCCAGTCGTAGGCCGCGATTTGGGAAGTGGAATCAGGCGGCTTGCGGCATCTGCGACGACGCCTCGACTGCCGGCGCCGGCGGGCGCAGGTGCCCGGCGACGCCTTTGAGCAGCACGGCATTGAGGGCGACGGTGATTGACGAGGCGCTCATCGCCAGCGCGCTGATCGCCGGATTGAGCAGAATCCCGACCGGGTAGAGCACGCCCGCCGCGATGGGGATCGCGATCAGGTTGTAGATCGCCGCCCAGAAGAGGTTCTGCTTCATCTTGCGCACCGTGGCCTCTGAGAGCTTGATCGCCGCCAGCACGTCGAGCGGATCGCTGCGCATCAGCACCACCTCGGCGGTCTCGATGGCGACGCCGGTGCCGGCGCCGATGGCGATGCCCACGTCGGCCTGGGCGAGCGCGGGGGCGTCGTTGATGCCGTCGCCAACCATCGCCGTGAACAGCCCCTCGGCATGTAGCTCCTTCACGTAGCGCGCCTTGTCGGCCGGCAGCACCTCGGCGTATACGCGATCGATGCCCAGCGCCTTACCCACCGCCTCCGCCGTGCGCCGGTTGTCGCCGGTCAGCATGGCGATCTGGATGCCGCGTGCGTGCAGCTCCTGGATGGCCTGGCGCGAGGTGGGGCGGATGCGGTCGGCCACGGCGATCAGCCCCAGCGCCGCCGGCCCGGACTCGACATTGACGACGCCCAGCTCCACGACCGTCTTGCCCTCGGCTTGCAGTTGGTCAACCCGCGCAAGCTCGTCTCCGCTCAGCGCGATGCCCTCCTCGGCCAGCAACCGCGGGGTGCCGATCACGATGCCGCGACCCGCGACCGTCGCCCGCACGCCGCGACCGGCGATCGCTGTGAATCCGCTCGCCGGCTGGAGATCGAGCGCCTGGCGCTCCGCCTCTGACACGATGGTGCGCGCCAGCGGATGCTCGGAGTCGCGCTCGACCGCCGCGGCCAGCCGCAGCAGCTCGCGCCCGTCGTCGATCCCCTGCGCGCCCCCGGCCGCAAAGACCTCGACATCGGTCACAGAGGGCGCGCCTTCGGTCAGCGTGCCGGTCTTGTCGAAGATCATCGCCTGAGTGCGCGAGAGCTGCTCCAGCGCGGTGGCGTTCTTGATCAGGATGCCGTGCTGCGCGCCCACGCCGGTGCCCACGGCCACGGCGGTTGGGGTGGCGAGGCCCAGCGCGTCGGGGCAGGCGATCACGATCGCCGTGACAGCCAGCGTCAGCGCGAAGAGCGCCGTCTGGCCGACGACGAAGAACCACACCAGGAATGTCACCACGCCCGCGGTGACCGCCGCCAGCACCAGCCATTCGGCGGCGCGGTCCGCCAGCCGCTGCGCCGGAGCCTTGGAGTTCTGCGCCGTGCGCACCAGCTCCACGATCTGCGCCAGCGCGGTATCGCTGCCGACCTTGGTGGCGACGAAGCGCAGCGAGCCGGAGCCGTTGATCGTGCCGCCGATCACCTCGGCGCCCGGACCCTTGATGACCGGCAGGCTTTCGCCGGTGACCATGCTCTCGTCTACGGCGCCGGTGCCCTCGATCACCTGCCCATCCACCGGCACGTGGTCGCCGGGGCGCAGCAGCAGGCGGTCGCCCACATGGACCTCAGCGACCGGCACGGTCTGGATCGCGCCGTCCGGGGCGATCAGGTTGGCCTGGCTCGGGGCGAGCCGCAGCAGCGCGTTGAGCGCGTCGGACGAGCCGCGGCGGCTGCGCATCTCCATCCAGTGGCCGAAGAGCACGAAGGTCACCAGCATCGCGGCGGCATCATAGCTCGGCTCGATCTGCGGGGCGAAGATGGTGGTGAAGGCGCTGAAGAAGTAGGCGACCAGCACGCCCAGACTCACCAGAACGTTCATATCGAGCTTGCGGCTACGCAGCGCGTGCCAGGCGCCGGAGTGGAAGACCCAGCCAGCCCACCAGACGACGGGCGTGGTGAGCACCAGGAGCAGCCAGCTCGCGCTCAACCCGAACGGCACCGGCAGACGCAGACCCAGCAGGTGCGTGCCGAGCGGCGAGTAGAGCACGATGGGGATCGTCAGCACCAGCGCGACGAAGAAGCGGCGGCGCATGTCGGCCTCCATTGCGGCGGCCATCGCCGGGTCGCTCATGTCGTGGTGCATGTCGCTGCCGGATGTATGCTCGTGGCGCATGGCGGCATGGGCGGCGTCTGTATGGTGTGCCGCGTGGCCGGCGGCGTGCGTGTCGTGTTCGTGCGGATGCGGCGACAGCGTCTCCATGATGTCTTTCGCTCCTCCCTGTCGCAGGCCAATTCAGACAGGTGTGTTTGCCGTCGCGGGAATAGCCCGAAACCCATACCCCCTGGGAGTGGGTCTATGAGAAGCGTACCACACCCGTCAAGGATGGGAAGTCGGAGCGTGGGAGTGACTCGTCGGGAGCAGCCAGCGGTTGAAACCGCGCCTGGAGGGCCTTTCGGCCGCAAAGTCCGCCGTCGCGGACTGGGACGCGGTTCCTTCGCGGGCGCCATGTTGTGCGTGCTATGATCGCTCCGTTCGCGTGCGCCCGCCCGCGCTCACCCCGATCCCGGCCAGACGTCATTCCAGGAGATTGCGCGTTCCGTCCCATGAGCAGCCCCACCGGCCGGCCCGCGCTGCGGCGTGACCGCGCATTTCGTGCCATCTGGGCAGGGCAGACCGCCTCGCTGTTCGGCGATCAGGTGACCGGGCTGGCGCTGCCGTGGCTGATCCTGCTCCAGACTCGGTCGCCGCTGGCGGCGGGGGTCATCGCGGCGCTGCGCTACGTGCCGCTGGTGGCGCTGGGCCTCGTAGCGGGCGTCGCCGCTGACCACGTCAGCCGCCACGCGCTGATGATCGCCAGCGACGCGGGCCGCGCGCTGGCGCTGGGCGCCGTCGCGGTGCTGGGCCTGCTGCGGCTGGCGCCGCCGCTGTGGGCGCTGGCGCTGGTGGTGCTGGCGCTGGGCACGGGGCAACTCTTCTTCCAGATTGCCTACCGCGCCTGGCTGCCGGAGGTGACGGGCGAAGCGCGGCTGGCACGCGCGACGGCGGCGCTGGAGGCGTCGGACGCGGCGAGCGTGCTGGTGGGCTATCCGCTGGCCGGCGCGCTGATTGCGGCGGTGGGCCCGGTGCTGGCGCTGGGCGCCGACGCACTCTCGTACGTCGTCTCGGCGCTCACGCTTGGCTGGGCGGGGAACGGAGAACGCGGAGGTCGCGGAGGTGCGCGGAGGGAGAAGTCAGAGAGAACGCGAAGGACGCGAAGAACGCGCGAAGAACGCGAAGGAGGGAAACCAGAGGGAGGAACCGCAGGGGACGCAGGGGACGCAGGGGACGCAGAGGACGCAGAGGACGCAGAGGATCGCGGTGCGCTGGACGAGGCGCTGGCCGGCGTGCGGCTGATCCTGCGGACGCCAGCGCAGCGCGTGCTGAAGGGCGCGGGCGCGGCGCTCTACCTGGACGCCGGAGCAACTGGCGTGCTGCTGGCGACGCTGACCCAATTGCGGCTGCACCTGCCGGCGACGCTGGCGGGGGTCATTTTTGGTGCGGCCGGGGTGGGCGGGCTGATCGGCAGCGCGCTGGCCCCGCGGCTCTACGAGCGCGGTTGGCGGCGTGAGCTAGGCGGTGCGCTGGCGGTAGCGGCGCTGGGCGCGATGGGATTGGCCGTCGCGGGGCTGCTGGCGCCCGCGCCCGGCTTCGCGCTGGCCTTCGCCGCCAATCTGACGCTGGATGGCGCGGTGGCGCTGGGCTTCGTGCTCACCGGCACAGCCAACACGCTCGTCACACCGCCGGAGCTGCGCGGACGGGTGAACGCGGCCAGCACGATCTACTCGTCGGCGGTGCGCGGTGTGGCAGCAATAGGGGCGGGCGCACTCGCCGCTGCCGGCGATCCGTTGCCGGCGTTCCTCGCGCTCGCGGGCTGCTGCCTCGTCGCATCCGGCATCGCCTGGGGCCGGCGAGCGGGCGCTTGACAAATGGCATGCAGCTGTATACTATCGCCTTGCTTCGTCGCGAGTGACGTGCGACTCAGGACCGCTGGGCGCTTGAAGACGCCAGGGAAGCGGCCACGCGGGCCACCTCGCACGAAGCGCTGCCTTTGGCGTCGTCAGGATGATGCGGCGGCGGGTTGCTGGTGCGCCGCGCGTACCGCAGGAAGGGGGTGGTCGGCGCGCCCCACGAGCGCATGGATGGGGCGCGGAGGTCGTGTAAGGACCAAAGGACCACGTGGCACGGACCCGGTGTTTGCGATCCGTCAAAGGGAGGTATACCGTGTTCCTCAGCCGCAAGCGCGCCGTGATCGGCGCCATTCTCTCCGCTGGGCTTGCGCTCGTCGCCCTCACGGCGATGGTGGTAACCAGCGTCAGTGCCGCGCCCGCCGCGGCGGGCCTCGCATCGCACCCCTCGATCCACATGACCGGCACGCGGCAGAGTCTTAGCCCACAGCTTGGCAGCGGCAACCTGACCTACCATAGCGGCGGCCGCATCATGAAGACGGAAGTCAGCTATGCCATCGTCTGGGATCCGCCAAAGCTCCAGAATGGCAAGTCCACACACATCAGCAGCACCTACACGAGCCTCATCTCGCGCTACTTCGGCGATGTCGGCGGCCACGGCCTCTATGGCAACAACACGCAGTACTACCAGGTGATCAGCGGCGTTACCACGCACATCCAGAACACCTCGACCTTCGGCGGCCTCTGGGTGGATACGTCGGCGTATCCCGCCTCGGGCTGCAGCGACTCGGCAACCCCCGGCGCATGCGTCTCCGACTCACAGATTCGCGCCGAGGTGAGCAAGGCGATGAGCGCCAAAGGGTGGACCGGCGGCCTCACCCACATCTTCTTCGTCTTCACCTCGTACGGTGAAGGTTCGTGCTCCGGCAGCAGCTGCGCCTTCACGGCGTACTGCGCCTACCACGGCCACTTCACCTCCGGCAGCACGACGGTGATCTACGCCAATATGCCCTACACCGGCACCAACCTCAGCGCGTGCGGCGGCGGCGTCTATCCCAACGGCGACCCCGACGCCGACAGCGTGATCAACGTCACCAGCCACGAGCAGATGGAGTCCGTCACCGACCCCAACCTGAACGCCTGGTACGACGCCGCGGGCTACGAGATCGGCGACAAGTGCGCGTGGATCTTCGGTCCGGCGCTCAACTCCAGCGGCGCCGACGCCGTCTGGAACGGGCACAACTACTACGTGCAGAAGGAGTGGGACAACAGCAAATCGGCCTGTGAGATGACCGGGCCGTAGCTTCAGACTAGGATTGATGCGCGCCGCGCATGCACCGGGAGGACTGGCATGAACATGCCTCGCAGGCGCATCGCGGCGCTGGTGACGCTGGCGGCGGTGACGCTGGCGGCGGTCGCACTGCTGCTTACTGCGGCCGGCGCCGGGCTGGCGGTGGTGCATTTCGGTGGGCGGCTTGGGGGCGGGACAAGCGCTCCCGGCAAGAGCATCTCCGCGCTGGCGGCGACGGCAACGGCGAGCGGACATCTGATTGCCGTGGAGAACGCGCGGTCCGGCACGCGCGACTGGATGATCGCCGGCGGGCACGCGGCGACGGTCCAGATTCAGGGCTACGCGGGCGCGCTTTCGGCCAGCGCCGGCCAGAGGCTGACGTTCTACGTCAGCACGCAGGTCGCGGGCACGCCGTACACGGTGGATGTCTACCGGATCGGCTGGTACGGCGGTCTCGGCGGCCGCCTGATCGCCACGCTGCACGAGCGCGGACAGGCGCAGGGCTACTACGATTGGCCAAATCTCCAACTGGTGAGCTGCGCGTCGTGTACCTTCGATCCGGCGACGCACCTGGTGGAGGCCAACTGGCAGCCCTCCTTCACCCTGACAATCGGCGCGACGTGGACCACCGGGCTGTACGTCGCCAAGCTGGCCGACGCCAACGATTGGCAGGCGTACGTGTCGTTCGAGGTGCGTGGCAACCCGCATGCGACCTATATCGTCGTGGTGCCCGATAACACCACCGCGGCCTACAACGATTGGGGCGGCTACAGTCTCTATCACGGTCCTGACGGCCAGCTTGCCTCGCGCGCGACGATCGTCTCGTTCGACCGGCCGGCGCTGGGCTGGCGCTTCGGCTACGGCAGCGGCCTCTCGTACGAGATCGACGCCATCCGTTGGATGGAGCGCGGCGGCTACGACCTGGCATACGTCAGCAGCTCGGACCTCGACCAGGACCCAGGGCAGCTCCTCAACCACCGGGCCTACATCTCGCTCGGCCACGATGAATACTGGTCCCAGGCGATGCGCGACGGCGTCGAGCAGGCGCGCGATGCCGGCGTGGGGCTGGCCTTCCTGGGGGCCAATGCCGGCTACTGGCGCATCCGCTACGCGCCCGATGCGCAGGGCGTCGCGGACCGCCGCATCGTCTGCTACAAGGACCTGAGTCTGGACCCGCTCTACGGCAAGGACAACAGCCAGGTGACGGGCCGCTTCCGCGACGCGCCGATCTCGCGGCCGGAGAACGCGCTGGTGGGCGTCATGTACTCCGACTACATCACGCCGCCCGCCGGATTCCCCTGGACCTTTGCGCCCAAGAGCGACGAATTGGGGCTGGCGCAGGGCACAGGCTTGCAGGCGGGCGCCAGCTACGGCTGCAACATCGTCGGCTACGAGTTCGACCACGTCTTCGACGACGGCGTCTCGCCGCCCGACCTGCAGATTCTGGCGACCTCGGCCACGCGCACCGCGAGCGGGGGCGCCAACTACAGCAACACGACGTACTACGTGGCGCCCTCCAGGGCGCTGGTCTTCGCCAGCGGGTCAATTTACTGGTCGTATGCGCTCGACACGCTCCATATCTGGGACATCCCCAGCGTCTCGCCGGATCACACGTGCTTGATCGCCTCGCAGGGGCAGGCGATCCCACAGATTCAGGCGCTGATGGCCCACGTGATGGCGGCGCTGGTGGTGCGCCACACCGCCGCGTCGGCACCGTAAGCGCGGAGCATCCCGCGGGCTACGGCGATGGCGGGGATTCGTTTGCGCTTGCCGCATTGGTGTCACGAGAGGCGAGCGGCGGCGACTGTAGCGCACGGACGAAGACATAGGCCAGCACCGCGAGCCAGCTCAACGGCAGCGTGAGCAGCGCCCAGAGCAGCCCCGGCTGGCCGCGGCGGTTGGCGTCGCGCCAGATCCAGGCAAACCCGATCAGCACAGGCACAACCACGGCGAGGATCGCTTCCGGGGGCGGGACGGGAACCATGTACGGGCCAAAGCGGATCACCATCGGGCAGCTCCTCTCGCGTCGCGCGGGTGCTCGCGGATCAACGGCCTGGCGACAGTATAGCGCCAGCCGACCGGTGCGTGGGATCGAGCAGCGCCTCGGGCGCCGTGCCGCGGATCGAGGCGTCCACCAGCTCGACGGGGTGGACGACCGGGATGCGCTCGCCCAGGCGCTCCAGCGCGGCGGTGATCTGGAGCAGGCAGCCAGGATTAGCGGTGGCGATCACCTGCGGCCGCGTGCGCAGGATGTTGCGCGCCTTGCGCTCGCCCAGCTCGCTGGCGGCTTGCGGCTCCAGCAGGTTGTATACGCCCGCGCTGCCGCAGCAGATGTCGGCTTCGGGGATGTCGAGCAGCTCAAGCTGGGGGATCGCGTGCAGCACGGCCCGCGGCTGGCGGCGCACGCCCTGCGCGTGGGCCAGGTGGCAGGCGTCGTGGTAGGCCACGCGCAGCGGCAGCGGATGGCGCGGGGCGATCGGCTCCAGCTCGGCCAGCAGCTCAGTCACGTCGCGCACCTTGGCTGAGAACGCCTGGGCGCGCGCGGCGTAAGCGGGATCGTCGCGCAGCAGGTAGCCGTAGTCCTTGAGGTTCGAGCCGCAGCCGGCGGCGTTGACGGCGATGGTATCCACCCCGGCGGCCTCGAAGACGTCGATTAGCCGGCGGGCGTAGTTCAGGCCCTCGGCCTCGCGGCCGGCGTGGATCGAGAGTGCGCCGCAGCAGCCCTGGGCGGCGGGCACTACCACGTCGCAGCCCTCGGCCGCCAGCACACGGATGGTGGCGGCGTTGACGGGATCGAAAAACACCTGCTGCACGCAGCCGGAGAGCAGGCCCACACAGCGCCGCGGGGTGCGACCCTCGGCAGCGGGAACGTAGGCCGGCAGGTGCGAGTGGGCGTCGCGCAGGCGGACAGGCGGCAGCACGGCCTCCATGCCGCGCAGGCGCTCGGGCAGGCGGCGCGCGAGGCCGTCCGCACGGGCCAGGCGACGCAGGCCGACTCGCTGGTAGAGCCACAGGGCAGGCACCATCGCGCGGAGGCGCTGCGGATGGGGGAAGAGCGCGAAGAGCAGCGCACGGAAGAGCCGGTCGGAGGGGGTGCGCGGGGCGCGGCGGGCGACCTGTGCGCGGGTGGCCTCGATCAGCTTGTCGTATTGCACGCCGGAGGGGCAGGCGGTGACGCAGGCCATGCAGCCCAGGCACTGGTCGAAGTGACGGACCACATTGCCGGTCAGCCCGGTCTGCCCCTCGACGGCCTGTTTCATCAGGGCGATGCGGCCGCGGGGCGAGTCCATCTCCTCGCCCCACAGCAGGTACGTCGGGCAGGTAGGCAGGCAGAAGCCACAGTGGACACAATCGGCGATCAGCTCGGCATCCGGCGCGTGGTGCTCGTCGAAGGCCGGGAAAATGCCGTCCGATCGAGTGGGCGCGGCCGTTGCCGCCGTCACAGCGCCCACGTTATCTCGTGGATCAGTGCCCATGTCGTGAGCCTTTCCATCTCTGCCAGCGGGCGTCCACCGGACGCCCCTACGAAACCCGCCTTCGCGCGCGCTCCGCTCTTCCCTTCTCCGCGTCCTCCGCGAACCTCCGCGAACTCCGCGTTTTCCGTATCCCTTCAATGCTGTCTCAGATCCCGCCTGCGAAACGCCCCGGGTTGAGGATCGCGTGCGGGTCGAACTGCGCCTTGAGCCGCCGCATCACGGCCAGCGCGGGGATTGGCCCCCACACGTCGAGCGTGCTCAGCAGCGATAGTGGCGCGTCCTGCACGACGAGGCTGCCCCGCGTCTGGGCTGCCGCCTCCCGCAGAGCATCGAGCGCTTCCACGTAGGGGCGTCCGGTGGACGCCCGCGCGTCTTCCGAGCCGGCGAGCCGCAGGTAGGAGATACCGTGGCCGGCATGCATGCGCAGCCGCGCGCGCAGGCCGTGTTCGCGCGCCACCGCACGCAGCCGCGCCAGCCAGTCCGCTTGGGCCGAGGGCAGCAGGCTGACCTTGAGCAGCAGCGAGCCATCGTCCACATCGCCCTGCGGCACCAGATCGCCCGCCGCGCGCCAGAATGCCGCCCCGTCGTCCTCACCCTCTGGCAGGGGCGAGGCGGGCCTCACCGCTACACCGCCGGGCGAGGGGGGGACAGATGCTCCTGTCACATTGGCTCGATCTCCAGCCCGCGTAGGCGAGCTTGGTGGCCGCAGGCCCGTAGGCGCGGATTCATCCGCCGGCCAACCTTTGCCAGCCAGCGCGTCGAGCGCCGCTGCCTGGTCGGCGACGGCTTCGGGGATCGCGGAGGCGAAGCGCACCGCCAGCCGGAAGGGTCCCGCGGCGGCGTCCTCGGCGAGCAGGTCCATCGCGGCGGGGACAAGCGTGGAGGCGTTGACGCGCAGCGCAAGGTCGAGCAGCGGCGCGGGGTCGTCGGATGTGTAAACCAGCGTGCGCGTGGCGGCCGGCAGCGGATACAGGCGGAACATGGCCGAGACGACGACGCCCAGCGTGCCGAGCGCGTCGGTGAAGAGCTTGGGCAGGTCGTAGCCGGCGACGTTCTTGACCACCTTGCCGCCGCCGCGCGCCACCGTGCCGTCGGTCAGCGCGACGCGCACGCCGATGATCTGGTCGCGTACGCCGCCGTGGCGCAGCCGGTGCGCGCCGGTCGCGTTGGTGGCGATGATGCCGCCGATCGTGGCCGCGGGCGGCAGCGCGGGATCGAGCGCGAGCCACTGCCCCGCCTGCGCGAGCTGCGCCTGGAGCGCGGCCAGCGGCGTGCCGGCCTGCACCGAGACGGTCTGGTCGTGTGGCGCGTGCTCGATAACGCCGCTCAACCGCCGGGTGGAGAGCAGCAGGTCGCCGCGCGTGGGGGGCGCGCCGAGGTGCGACTGCGTGCCGCCGCCGCGCGGCAGCACCGCCAGCCCCTCGCGGTCGGCGTAGGCCAGCAGGGCGGCGACCTCGTCCTCGCTCGCCGGCTCGACCACCACGCGCGGTCGCACGCCGGCCACTACGTCATCGGGCCCCGCCGGCCACACGCCGCCCGGCGCGATCGCCTCCAGCGCGGTCTGGAGGGCTGTCGTAGATGCCTGCATGCGTGGTGCCCCCTTCGCTACGTCGACAGGTCGCCAAGCGGTTGAAACCGCGCCTGTGGGGCGTTCCGCCGCGAAACCCACCTGCGCGGGTTAGGATGCGAGCCTCTCTAACTCCTCTGCGTCCTCTGCGTCCTCTGCGGTTTCTCTTTCTGCTTTCTCCCTCCTCCGTTCCCTCCGTTTCCTCTGTGGTAAATATCTCCCGCGCCCTCAGAAGCGCTCGCCGAGGCCGGCAACCTCGACCGGGTGCGGCCGGTAGGGGCCGGGAACCTCGCCGCAGAGCCGCGGGGTCGGGTAGACCTTGCCGGGATTGCACAGGTGGGCGGGGTCGAGCGCGCAGCGCACGAGCTGGTGCGCGTTGAGGTCCGCCGCACTGAACATCACCGGCATGTAGTCTTTCTTGTCGTAGCCCACGCCGTGCTCGCCGGTGATGCTGCCGCCGTGGGCCACGCAGCGGCGGATGATCGCGCCGGCCAGCTCTTCCGCGCGCTCCTGGGCGCCCTCGTCGCGCTCGTCGTAGAGCACGAGCGGGTGCAGATTGCCGTCGCCGGCGTGGAAGACGTTGGCGACGCGCAGCCCGGCCGCCTGGCTCATCTCCTCGATCTCGCGCAGGATCGCCGGCAGCGCGGTGCGCGGGATCACGCCGTCCTGCACGATGTAGTTGGGGCTGATGCGCCCGACCGCGGCGAAGGCCGACTTGCGCCCCTTCCACATCAGCGCGCGCTCCTCGTCGGTGCTCGCCAGCCGGATCTCGCTTGCCCCTACCTCGCGGCAGATCGCCTCGATGCGCGCGAGCTGGTGCGCGACCTCGGTGTGCGGGCCGTCTAGCTCGACCAGCAGGATGGATTGCGCGTCGGGGTAATTGGCATGCACGGCGGCCTCGGCGGCCTCGATGGAGAGGCGGTCCATGATCTCGGCGGCGGCGGGGACGATGCCGGCGGCGATGATGCGCGAGACCACCTCGCCGGCCTCGTCGCAGGTGGCGAAGGCGGCCAGCATCGTCTGCACGGTCTCGGGCTTGCGCATCAGCCGCAGCGTGATCTCGGTGGCGATGCCCAGCGTGCCCTCCGAGCCGACGACGATGCCAGGCAGGTCGTAGCCGGGGCTATCCAGCGCGGGACCGCCCAACTCCACCAGCTCGCCGTCGGGCAGCACAAAGGTCATGCCCAGCACGTGGTTGACGGTGAAGCCATACTTCAGGCAGTGCGCGCCGCCGGAGTTCTCGGCGATGTTGCCGCCGATCGAGCAGACCTGCTGGCTGGAGGGGTCAGGCGCGTAGTAGTAGCCGTCGGGCGCCACGCGCTGCGTTACCCACAGGTTGATGACCCCTGGCTGCACCACCGCGCGCTGGTTCACCAGGTCCACGTCGAGGATGCCGCGCATGCGCGAAGTGCCGATCACCACGCAGCCCGGCGAGGGCAGCGCGCCGCCCGAAAGCCCCGTGCCCGAGCCGCGCGGCACGAAGGGGATGCGCTCGCGGGCGCAGATGCGCACCACCGCCTGCACCTGGGCGGTCGTCTCGGGCAGCACGACGAGTGCGGGCATCTGGCGATAGCTGGCGAGGCCGTCGGTCTCGTAGGTGCGGAGCTGCTCCTCGGCAGTGAAGACACCCTGCGCGCCCACCGCCTCGCGCATCTCGGCGACGATGCGAGGGTCCAGCATGGCTGTTCCTCCTTCTTCCGCGCGGGGTCTGGGACTTTCCCCTAGTATAGCCGAGAGTGTGAGAGCCGCGTAGCGTCACCCGCGGCGAGGAGAAGGGAGCATTATTGCATGCCGAAGCCAAATTGAGTAACGCGACCTGCCTACAGGTCGTCGTCGCCTTGCGGGCCGTTCCGCTTGGGGTGGGGCGCGTGCCAGCCGTAGCGCAGCGCGCCGAGGCGCACGGCGAACACAAGGGCCGCGGCGAGGGCCGCGACGGCGGGACCGTAACGGTGCAGGTGGGTGACGACCACCACGATTGCCGCCCCGAGCACCGCCGGCACCGCGTAGAGTGTGCTGTCCTCCCGCAGCACCACCGGCTGCTCGTTGGCGAGCATGTCGCGCATGATGCCGCCGCCGACAGCGGTGAGCGCGCCGAGCGCCACAGACTCGATCGGACCGATCCCGTACGCCACGGCCTTCGCGGCGCCCGAGACGCAGAACACCGCCAGTCCGGCGGCATCGAAGACCAGCACAGCCGCCTGGATGCGGTTCATCCTGGCATGCGTGAAGAACGTCAATACCGCGGCCGCGATTGGCAGCAGGAACGAGATGTGGTCGGTGAAGGCCGCGGGGGGCACCGCGCCAAGCACGAGATCGCGCAGCACCCCGCCGCCGATCGCCGTGATCTCCGCGAGCACGATCATGCCGATGATGTCGTAGTGCTTGCGGACTGCGAGCAGGGCGCCGGAGAGCGCGAAAACGAACGTGCCGACGAGGTTGAGCGCCTCGTCGAGTGTGGCGCTGAAGGTGACCGGGTGCATCAGCGTCAACCCTGGACGCTCTCGCCCGGCCCTAATGGTGTATTGTCCGGTGCGGCATCGGATACCGCGCCATCGGCGATGACTTCCGGCGGCTCGATGCCGGGCGCAAGCGGCGCCACGCGCAGCACGGTGGATTGCAGCGCCTCCCCCTCTGCCTCCGGCCCGCCTGCGTCGCCCGTCGCGCCCGCACCGCCCCCCACCGGGTCGCGCATGCTGGCCGCGTCGCGGGCCAGCTCCACCACTCCGCGGTCGCCGGCCTTGTGGCGCGGCGACAGCACCCATCCGCCACGCGGCCCTGGCGCGGTTGCCACTTCCGGCGATTGCTCGCGGCTCCAGCGCAGCGCCTGAGCGAACGCTTCGGCACTGGCGTAGCGCTCGTCTTGCTCGCGGCGCAGCGCCAGCAGGATCACCTCTTGCAGCGCCGGTGGCACGTCGGGGCGGAAGCGCGTCAGCGGCGGTGGATTGACCATCATGCGGCGCGAGGCGGCGGCAAGCGGGGTGTCGGCCTCGAACGGCAGACGGCCAGTGGTCAGCTCGAAGAGCACCACGCCCAGCGCGTAGAGGTCCGACGCCGGGCCGCCCGGCTCGCCAAGCACCTGCTCCGGCGAGAGATAGTCCGGGGTGCCGATCACCTGCCCCGTCGCGGTGAGCGTCGTCAGGTCGCTGCCGATCTGGCGCGCGATGCCGAAGTCGGTGAGCTTGGCGACCAGCTCCAGCCTGGAATCCAGCACCAGCACATTCTGTGGCTTGACGTCGCGATGCACCACGCCGGCCGTGTGCGCGGCGGTCAGCGCAGAGCAGATCTGCTCGCCGACGCGCCACACCCAATCGAGCGGCAGCGGCCCGCGCTCGCGCACGATGGCCTTGAGCGTCGAGCCGTAGACATACTCCATCGCCAGGTAGGGCACCGGCTGATCCCCGTCGTCGCTCCAGGGGGTGCGCGAGGGCATCGGCGGGGGGATGGTGTAGCCGAAGTCCAGCACGCGCACGATGTGCGGATTGGAGAGCCGCGCGGCCAGCAGCGCCTCACGGCGGAAGCGTGTCGCGGCTTCGGGGATCAGTGGGCCGTTGGTGCGCAGCACCTTGACCGCCACGGTGCGCTGCGTGTGCAGGTCCACGCAGCGGTACACCATCGCGGTACCGCCTAGCCCTACGCGCGCCTGGATGCGGTAGCGATCCGCCACCGGGAAAGGATCGGACGCGCCCGCGCCGCCGTGTGTGCTCAATCCGCGTGCTCCATGTTGGTGTTCCTCACCCCCCGACCCCCTCGCCCCGCCGGGCGAGGGGGAGGCAGAGGCGAGGTGTGGCCCCCGCCGCTACGGGTGCGGGGCGAGGCAGCATCCCGTAGGGGCGTCTGGTAGACGCCCGGCCGTACGATGGGCGGAGAGGCGCATGGCGCGCCGTTCGGTGGACGCCCGCTCGCGGTACGAATCGTAGCACAGCGGGCGGCGTCAGCGCCCAGGCAGGACGAACGCCACGGCCGCCACCATGCAGTAGAAGGCCAGCAGTTGCAGGCCCTCCAGCCAGGTGGTCTCGCCGTCGAGGCTGACCAGCGCGTAGACGAAGACGACCAGCCCCAGTACGATCAGCTCCAGCGGCGGGAAGATGATCGGCAGCGTCAGCGGCAGCAGGCCCGTCGCCAAGGGGATGCTTGCCAGCGCTAGCGCTGGCGTGACGAAGAGCGCCACCTGCACGCTGGAGCCGGCGGCGACGGCCATCGCCCCCTCCATGCGGTTGTGCCAGGCGTTGGTGATTGCGCCAGCCTGCTCGCCCAGGTTGCAGACGATGGGGAACAGAATCAGGCCAACGGAGAGCGGCGTGAGCGCGGTGTGCTGGATGACGCTGTCGGTGACGCTGACCAGCAGCACGGCGATGATCACGGTCGCCAGCGCCGCGGCGCCCAGGCCCACCAGCGCGATCGGCACGGCGTAGGGGTTGCTCTTGCGCATCGCGCGGCGCCGCTCGCGGTCGCGCTGCGCGTCGCGGTCCTCGATCTCCTCCTCGTGCAGCACCTCGGCCTGCAGCTCGGTCTCTTCGCTAGGCTCATCGGCCAGCGCCACCGCGCCCTCCACCTGGATGCTCGGTCCTTCGCTCCGCGCAGTGTCCTGCTCACCTTCGGCAGCCGCCGCCCCCTTGCGCGGCCGAGAGCCGATGTTGAACTCGGTGGCGGCGATGTAGGCGACGTAGCTCAGGATCAGGATGATGCCGAACGGCACGCTGACCCGCACCTGCGCCAGCGCGAGCGCCTGCGGCTCGACGTTGGCAAGCGAGGTGGCGATCGTCGGCAGCGCCAGGCCCACCACGGCCAGCGCCAGCATCGAGGCGTAGCCCCCGGCGCTGGCGGCGCTGAAGCGCATGCGGCCATTGCGCAGCGCCGCCAGGAAGATCGACGAGCCGAGCACGAACAGCACGTTGTTGATCACCGACCCGATTAGCAGACCGCGGATCACCTTGAGGTCCGAATCCACGATGTCGGCTTGCAGCAGGTGCATGTGGGCGTGGATCAGCAGCGCGGCGCCAATCGCCAGCTCGGGCACGTTGCCGAACGAGGCCCCCAGCAGGCCGCCCAGGCGGTCGCCCAGGTAGTCTTCGAGGGTATCGGTCAGGTTGCCGATCACCGTCGCCAGCGGAATCACCGCGACCAGCGCCAGCGCGAAGATCAGCACAGTGAGCTGGCCGGCGTAGGCGCCCTGGCGGTCGAGCACCCAGGCCGCGATCACCGCGGGCACCGCGAGAAACAATATGTAGATTGGCCTGAATGTGAACCCCGTAGATTTCACCATGCTCTCCCCTCGCCAGCCGGTCCCCGCGGACCACCACCGGACGGCGCTATTCTGCCAGGAAGGCGCGCGCGGATCAAGTGCCGATCTTGGCGGACGGAGGGATTGCGCGCGGAAGTACGCAGAATCTCGTATCGGGCGGGCCGCCACGTGTGCATATACTGGGGATATACTCGTGCGAGATGAGGAACTCTCGGTGCCGGCGCGACAGAACATGACACGCCCGGCGTCGAGCGCGTGGGGCCGCGCGTGAGAGGGGTGGCCTCGCGCAATAGAGGGAGCGCCCCCAATGGACGATAAGACCCGTGACGTGGCCGGGAATGGCCTGGGCGTCGAGGCACCGCAGGCGGCCGACGAGCCGCGCGTAATCAGCGTGCTGCTGGCCGACGACCACGCGCTGGTGCGCGAAGGCACGCGCCGGCTGCTGGAAGCCGAGCCGGATATCCGCGTGGTGGCCGAGGCCGGCACCGGGCAGGCCGCGGTGCAAGAGGCCGACCGCACCACCCCCGACGTCGCCATCGTGGACGTGGCGATGCCGGGCATGTCGGGCATCGAGGCCACGCGGCGCATCAAGGCGTCGCATCCCAGCGTCGCGGTGCTCGCGCTGACCGCCTACGACGACGACCAGTACGTGCTGGCGCTGCTGGATGCCGGCGCGGCGGGCTTCATGCTCAAGGATGCCGATTCGCGTGAGCTGGTCGAGGCTGTGCGGGCGGTGGCACGCGGTGAGGCCGTGCTGCAGCCCCATGTGGCGGCGCGCGCGGTGCGCCGGGCGATCTCGCGCCAGGTCAAGGGTGCGGCGGTGGCGCTGCCGACGCCGCTTTCGGATCGCGAGATGGATGTGCTGCGCGAGGCAGCTCACGGCCTGCCGAACAAGGACATCGCCCGCCGGCTGAATCTCAGCGTGCGCACCATCCACACCCACCTGGGCAATATCTTCGCCAAGCTCAACGTCGGCTCGCGCACCGAGGCCGTGCTGCTGGCGCTGCGCCGCGGCTGGATCTCGCTGGAGGATACCGAGCTGCCGCCGGAGGAGCAGAGTAGCGCGGCGCGTCCGACGCCACCTCCGACCGCGCCGGCGACCGCGGGCACCTCGGGCACGCCAGGCAGCGAGGGGTAACTTGCGGCGAGCGGTGGCAATGATGTAGCCTGAAGCACATATCGGAGCGCGGCTGGGTCGTGGACCGTGGACGCGCGAGCGACATGTCATCCCGCGCCCGCTCCGTGGGCATCCGCCTGGCATCCGCCCGGCTGCCGTGGCACCTACCCCCGCCACCGGAGACCTGCGCGCCATGAATCGCCACAGCATCACCACCGTCGCCGCTGTCCACCCCTCGCCGTGGAGCTTCGCCGCCTGGCTGAGCCGCAGCGTGGTCCTGCCCGCGGCGATCGTCGTCGCGCTGGTCGCGTGGGCGCTGGCGCTGCCGCAGCCCGTGCCACAGGCGCCGCCGGGCGCGGGCATTGTGCTGGCAGTCATCACGCTGGGCATGGCCGTGCTGGCGCACGTCTTTCGCCGGCGGCTGGACGTGCGCACCCAGACGCACGTGGCGCTGCCCGACCCCCTCTATACCCTCTACCTAGCTGCCTTCATCCTGACCGGCGCGCCCACCGCGCTGCCGCTGGCCGCGATCACCCCGTTCGTCGAGGCCGCGCCGGACCTCCTGTGGCGACGGGATCGGGCGACCACCGGCGGGAGCCGCCTCTCCGTTGCCGCGGCGGCGCTGCGCGAGTCGGCGGCCGCCACCGCCACCACGTTCATTGCCGGGGTGGTCTACGTCCACATGACGCCAGTCGTCGCGCATGGCATGGGGGTATTGCGCGCGCAGGTCGTCGCCGCGATGGTCGCCGCCGCGGTCGTCTTTGTCGCCGTGCTGACCTCACGCGCCCTGGAGCGCACCCGGCCGGGCACGTCGTTCGCCAGCGCCTTCGCCCAGACGCTGCTCACGCCCTCCATGCGCTTCCAGGCGCTGCTGCTGAGCATCGGGCCGCTGCTGCCGCTCGCCGATCTGCTCGACGACATCGAGGCGGAGTTCGCCTGGATTCTGTTCCTGATCCCGCTCGGTGCGGTGTACTATCTGGCGCTGGTCAGCGTGCGGCTGGAGCAGCGCACCCGCGAGCTGCAAAAGACGATCGGCGAGCTGGGCCAATCGCGCCGCCGCGAGGCCGAGCTGACGGGCTATGCGGCGTTGATCACGCGCGCGCAGGAGGACGAGCGCCGCCGGCTGGCGCGCGAGCTGCACGACGATACCGCCCAGGCGCTGATCGCCCTCTCCCGCGGGCTGGACGCGCTCTCCGCGCGCCAGACGGGGCCGCCGCTCTCTTCGAGCGACGCGCACTTCATCCGCGAGCTGACCGAGCTGGCGACGCGCACACTCGAAAGCGTCCGCCGCGCCTGCCAGGACCTGCGCCCCTCGGTGCTCGACGATCTGGGCCTCTCGGCGGCGCTCGAATCACTGGCCGAGGCGACCAGCCGCCAGGGACTGCCGTGCGTCTTCGAGGAGGACGGCGAGCCAGACACCTACGCGCCGGAGCTGGAGGTCACGGTCTATCGCATCGCCCAGGAGGCGCTCTCCAACGCGCGCCGCCATTCCGGGGCCGGCGCCGCCGCGATTCACATCACCTACGCGGCCGGCAGCCTCGACCTGCAGGTCAGCGACAATGGCTCCGGCTTCGACGTCGCGAACGTGCTGCGCGCGGCTGAGAGCGCCGAGACGAGCGCGGGGAGTGAGGAGTCACGGCGCGGCCTGGGGCTGCTGGGCATGCGCGAGCGTGCGGCGCTGATCGGCGCCCGCCTGCGGGTCGAGCCGGTGGACGGCGGCGGCACGCGGGTCAGCCTGCACGTGCCGCTTCGCGCCGGGATGGAGTCCGGCGGTCCGGGGACGGGGGTACACGGCGAATCCGCGGCGTCGGGTGCGTTGCGGTAGGGGTACGGTGGGCGCGCCCGTAATCCGCCCGCTTGGCATGCCGTGCGCGCAACGGCGTCGGCTCGCGCTGGGCAGCCTTCGCGGGGTCTGAGGGGCCGGATGCCAGCCGCGCGACCTCGCGGTGCAGAAGCAGCGCCACGCCGATGCCCAGCGCGCTGGTGACCGCTATACTGAGCACGCGATTGAGCAGCATCACGCTCAGCGCCGCGCTGCGCCCCACCGCCAGCGCCGTCAGCGCGCCAGCGCCGCTCAGCTCGATGAGGCCGATATCTACCGGAATCGGCACCAGCAGGCCGATGGCGAGGCTGAAGAAGTAGACCGCGAGCGCCTGGGCGACCGAGAGCTCACCCAGCCCCGCCCCGCGCACGATGCAGTAGAGGCCGATCCCGGCGACGGTCAGGTACGCCGCGCTCAGCAGCACATCCACTAGCAGCACGCCAGGCCGCAGCAGCGCGCGCAGCCCCTCACGCGAGCGTCGCAGCTCCGCCAGCAGCGCGGCGATCCCCTTGCGCCGCGCCAGCGCCCCAGGCAGCCGCACGACGTTGCGCAGCGCGTACAGGAGGACCGCCAGCGCGATCACGCCCACGCCGCCGAGCAGAATCAGCGGGCGCAGCCAGCCGGTCCAGGGACCCAGGCCAAGCACCACCACGCCGGCTAGCGACACCACAACCTCGGTGACGAGAATCAGCGTCGTCGCCACCGACGAGACGCTGAACGCGGTCCCCTGCGACTGGCTCAGCAGGTAGTTCTGGAAGTAGTTGCCGATCGGCAGGCTCTTGGTCAGTTCGCCCAGGGCGTAGGCAAAGACCTGCGAGCGCAGCGGCGCGCGGATGCCCAGCCGGCGCAGCAGAAAGTGCCACTGCGCGGCGCGAATGGCGAAGTACGCGGCCATCAACAGCGCGAAAACGAGCAGAAATCGGGGGTCGAAATCCTCGACGATGGCGGCCACTTTGCGCACGTCGGCCACCGTGAAGAGCACGACCAGCAGACCCGCGCTCAGCATCAGCGGGATCAGCACGGCGGGCCGCAGCAGCCAGCGCACGACGACTTTCATCGCTTCCTCGTTCTCGATGCCCCAGGAATTGCCCCGGACATCCCTGCGCGCAGGCGTCGCAAGATGGGCACCAGCGCCACCGCCAGCACCATACGCCCCGCCAGTGTGGCGACGGTCACACGATGCGGCGCCGGGCGATGTCGCGCGCACCGTCGGGCGAGATCTGTCACGCGCGGATGGCGGGCGCCCATGTTAGATGACGGTCAAACACACGTCCGAGCGATCTGGACCCTGCGGCAACACAAGCCGTAGAATAGACTACAACATCGGCGCAACGTCGCCATCCATCCGCTCCCCGCCCCCGGCCAATTGTGGCACGGGGCCGGAGGGGCTTGTCGCTGTCTACGCCGCCCGCTCGCCGAGGGGGGTGAGGCCCGCACGGGAGGTCTGCTTTGGGCACCACGTTCCGCGCCGTCCGCCAGTACATGCTGCGCCACCTGTGGCTGCTGCTGGCCGGCGGCGTGCTGATCGTCATCGCCAACCTGATCGCCCTGGTGCCGGCGGCGATCCTCAACCAGGCGATTGGCGTGCTGCAGAACCACGAGGGCGCTGGCGCACTGGCGCGCGACGCGCTGCTGCTCGTGGGGGTGGCCGTCTTAGCCGGCGTCTTCAGCTTCTTCGCGCGCTACGCGATCAACGGCGTCTCGCGCCACATCGAGTACGAGATGCGCTCCGACCTCTTCAAGCACTTCCAGGTGCTGGACCTGGAGTACTTTCAGCAGCGCAAGCTTGGCGACCTCGTCGCACGCGCCACCAACGACCTCTCGGCGGTGCGCCAGATGCTCGGCCCTGGCATCAGCAACCTGACTAACGCGGTGGTCGCGGTTACCGTGACGGCCATCGTCATGTGGCACATTGACCGCCAGCTCACGCTCTACACGCTCACCGTCATGCCGCTGATCACCGTGCTCTTCATCGTCGTGGGCGGTGGCATCCGGCGGCGCTACCGCAAGGTGCAGGACCAGTTCGGCGAGGTCTCGGCGCGCGCGCAAGAGAACTTCTCGGGCATCCGCGTCGTCAAGGCGTATGCGCAGGAGCGCCACGAGCTGGAGGCCTTCAATCGCATCAATGCGCAGTATGTCGCTTATAGCATCTCGTACGCGCGGCTCAATTCGCTGCTGTGGCCCTCGATGTACTTCGTCTCGGGGCTGGCGGTGGCGATTCTGCTGTGGCGCGGCGGCGTGGACGTGCTGAGCGGGCGCATCCAGCTCGGCCAACTGGTGCAGTTCAACGCCTACCTGGCGGCGCTCTCGTGGCCGATGATCGCGCTCGGCTGGACGGTGAACCTCTTCCAGCAGGGGTCGGCCTCGCTCAGCCGGATCGAGGAGGTGCGCGGCACGGCGCCGGCGATCGCCGACGGCGCGCTGACCGATCCCGAGGCGGTCCCGACGCGCGGTGTGGTGGAGCTGCGCGACGTATCGCTGCGCTACGGCGAGGGTGAGGGCGAGCACGAGCACGAGGCGCTGCATGGCATCAACCTGCGTGTGCCGGCGGGCACGTCGCTGGGCATCGTCGGGCCGACGGGGGCCGGCAAGTCGAGCCTGGTGAATTTGCTGGCGCGGGTCTACGACGTCAGCGGCGGCGCGGTGCTGATCGACGGCCGCGACGTGCGCGAGATTCCGCTCGCCGCGCTGCGCAGGACGATTGGCTACGTGCCGCAGGAGACCTTCCTCTTCTCGGTGGCCGTGCGCGAGAACGTGGGCTTCGGCGTCGAGCATACGCTGAGCGACGAGAAGCTCGAGCGCGCGCTGCAAGTCTCGCAGCTTGGCAAAGACCTGGCGGACTTCCCACATGGCGCCGACACGATGGTCGGCGAGCGCGGGGTGACGCTCTCCGGCGGCCAGAAGCAGCGCGCCGGCATCGCCCGCGCCGTCGCCAAGGATCCGCTGATCCTGGTGCTGGACGACGCGCTCTCGAGCGTAGACACCAATACTGAGGCGACGATCCTTCGCGAGCTGCGCGCGTTCATGCGCGGGCGCACCTCGATCCTGATCGCCCACCGCATCTCGACGGTCAAGGACCTCGACCAGATCGTCGTGCTCGACGAGGGGCGCATCGTGGAGCGCGGCGCGCACGCCGAGCTGCTGGCGCTGGGCGGCCTCTACGCGGCGATGTATCGGCGGCAGCTCCTGGGCGAGGAGCTGGAGGGCGGCGACGACGAGTCTCTGGACCTCGGTGATGACACGAGCGGCCTGGACGGCGCGGGCACTGGCGACGGGCGGCGCGATGGGCCACTGGGCAGCGTGGGCGGCAATGGCAATGGCGCGGATGTGGGCATGAGCGACAGTCGCGAGCCGCGAGATGAACGCGACCAGGCGCGGGTTGGACGCGACCGTGACCGAGACGGCGACCGCGGCGCGAAGCGAGAGGGGTGAGGCGACGGCGTGGCACAGGCGCAATCCTTCTTCCACGAGGACGAGATCCTCGGCAAGGCGTACGATGCCCGGCTGGTGCGGCGCCTGTGGCGCTACGTGCGGCCCTACCGGCTGCTGTTCCTCGGCTCGCTGGGCCTGGCGCTGGCGACCGTCGGCGCGGACCTGATCGGCCCGTTCATCACGCAGCTTGCCATTGACCGCTATATCGCGCCGGTTCATACGACGCTGTCACAGGTCGCGCGGGCCAACGGCATCTTCGGCATGGCGCTGCTCTACCTGCTGGCACTCTGCCTGGGCTTCAGCTTGCGCTACCTGCAAAACTTCATGCTCAACGTGCTGGGGCAGAGGGTGATGTACGACCTGCGCTCGCAGATGTTCGAGCACTTGCAGGCGCTCTCGCTCGCGTTCTTCGACCACAATCCCGTCGGCCGCCTGATGACGCGCATCACCAACGACGTGGACGCGCTCAACGACTTCTTCACCTCCGGCGCGGTCTCGCTGTTGGGCGATACCTTCACGCTGGCGGGGATCGTGATCATCCTGCTGGTGGACGATTGGCGCCTGGCACTGGTGGTCTTCGTGGTGATCCCGCCGCTGTTGGGCGTCACGGCGTTCTTCCAGCGGGCGATGCGCGAGAACTTCCGCGCGATCCGCGTGCGGCTGGCGCGCATTAACGCCAACATCGCCGAGAACATCGCCGGCACGCAGGTGGTGCAGCTCTTCAACCGCGAGCGGCGCAACTTCGGCGCCTTCGACGTGCTGAACCGCGACTATCGCGCCCAGTCGCTGCGCTCGCTGTTCTACTTCGCGCTCTTCTCGCCGATCGTCAGTCTGCTGGCGGCGGCGGCGACGGCGCTGGTGGTCTGGTACGGCGGCAGCCGCTACCTGACGGTGCCGATCGGCTCGCTGCTCTCGCTGGGCGTGCTGGTCGCCTTCCTCCAATACCTGGACCGCTTCTTCCTGCCGGTGCGCGACCTGGCCGACAAGTACACCATCTTGCAGGCGGCGATGGCAAGCTCGGAGCGCATCTTCCGCGTGCTGGATGAGCCGATCGTGGTCGCCGACCAGCCCGAGCCGGAGCCACTGGGCACGGTGCGCGGCGAGGTCGAGTTCCGCGACGTGTGGTTCGCCTACAATCCCGGCGAGTGGGTGCTCAAGGGCATCTCGTTCCACATCCGCCCCGGCGAGAGCGTGGCGTTCGTTGGCGCGACGGGGGCCGGCAAGACCTCGCTGATCAGCCTGATCTCGCGCTTCTACGACGTGCAGCGCGGCGAGGTGCTGGTGGACGGCAAGAACGTGAAGCGGCTGGTGCAGGCCGAGCTGCGGGCGCACGTGGGCGCGGTGCTGCAAGACCCGTTCATCTTTTCGGGCACCATCGCCAGCAACATCCGCCTGCACGAGCAGCGCATCACCGACGGGCAGATTCGCCGCGCGGCGCGCTTCGTCAACGCCGAGCACTTCATCGAGCAGCTGCCCACCACCTACGACGAGGAGGTGCGCGAGCGCGGCGCGGGCCTCTCGGTGGGCCAGAAGCAGCTCCTGGCCTTCGCGCGCGCGATCGCCTTCAACCCCGAGATCCTGCTGATCCTGGACGAGGCGACCAGCAGCGTGGATACCGAGACCGAGGCGCTGATCCAGGACGCGTTGGAGAAGCTGATGCGCGGCCGCACGTCAATCATCATCGCTCACCGCCTCTCGACGATTCGCAACGTGGACCGCATCATCGTGCTCCACAAGGGGCGCATCGTGGAGGATGGGACGCACGAGGCGCTGCTGGCGCGCAATGGCTACTACAAGCGGCTCTACGAGCTGCAATACGCCGAGTCGCTCTCGAAAGGCGCATAGGGGAGAGAGGGGACGGCGAACGCGAAGCACGCGGAGAAGAGAGCAGAGAGGCTAACCGCAGAGGACGCAGAGGACGCGGAGGAGAAGAGAGCGGAGAGTTTCACCACAGAGGCAACGGAGGGAACGGAGGGCAGAGCAGGGCAGCGGTCATGCTCGGATGGCAAGAATCGTTGTGGGATGTTGGCTCGCGGCCTGAAGGAGCCGCGGCTAATCCTGGTTCCGACGCACAATAGCGGGAACCCGCAACGGCCGTACCCAATTCGGTATGAGGTGTAAGGGCACGGCATGTCGTGCCCGCTCGTGGCGCGGAGAACATCTCGCCGTGCCTCCTGGCAGCGACTTGGTTTGACCAGCGCATGAGAACCCGGAGTAAAGAGCAACTGTTCGGGCTCGCTGGCTTGACGGACGCGGCGACCAGCGCGCTCTAGCGGTCTCGACGGACCTGAGGGGAATCGACCTACCGCGTCCCCACTGGCGTGCATGTTGTTGTTCTTAGCTCAAAGATACAAGGGGATGCCATGCCCATGCGGATTGATACGGTGCTCACCTACATCACGCACCGCGACCGGCTGCTCGTCTTCCGGCAGCCGGACTTCCCCGAGGCGGGTATCCAGGTGCCAGGTGGGTCGGTCGAGCCGGGCGAGACGCTGGAGGCCGCGGCGCTGCGCGAGGCGCACGAGGAGACGGGACTCGATGGCCTGCGGCTGGTGCGCCTCCTGGGTGTGCGCTACTTCGACGGCCGATCGCGTGGCCGCGACGAGATCTATCGGCGCGCGTTCTTTCACCCCACATTTCGCACGGGCCTATGCTCAGTGCTAGAGTTTTCGTATTTCGTAGTTCCAGCGCCCCGTGCGCCTGGCGTACGGAGTATTGTGGTATGCAGGAGGCTGGGGTGCCGGGAAGAGACGGTACCTTCGAATAGACTAGGGGAGGTGCCGTAGGTTACGAGTTCGCAGGCTTTTTCGCGCTGGCGAAGCCGGCGGTGCTGGAGGAGGTCCTATGTAGCCGAGGACCCCATAACAGCAGGCTGCACGTGGCATGCCGCTGACCGAATACCTGATTACTTCCGCAGATCCCACCGCAAGTTGTCCGCCGCGACCTCCCGCACGCGATCGAGACGGTCCTGGTCCTTTTCTACCAGACTCAGCGTTTCAAAGGCGATGCTGGCCGTGTCGACGGACGTCGGGTGCATCACCTCCGCGTACAGGATCCACAGACCGTTCCGGATCGCCGCCCGGCATTCCTCCACCAGATCCCTGCCCTCGAGGGCCGGATCGAGCGCGTTCCCTTCGCCGGCGGCGAGATTGAGCAGGAGCTCGAAGAACGCGTGCCGCGCGGCATCGGAGAGGTCACCACCAGCCAGCGCCGCGAGAGCCACCGAGGCCGTGGGCACCGACGGCGCCGAGAGGTAGACGGCACGGAGTATGTGGTCGACGACATGGTATTGGCTGGCCTCCGCAGCACTCTGCGCTCGGGCCAGCTCGACCAGCATGAGTCCCAGATGTTCGGCTGTCGATAGGCAGCCGCAGCGCAGCGCGCCCCAGTTGTGGCGTCCGGCCTCTACCTCAACAAGCTCCATGCGCAGTGCCCTTTCCTACCGCTTGTACCCGCCGACGTCACCGATGTCGGCTCTGAGAATGCGTGGCTTTTGAAGCCGGCGCAGAAAGCCGCCATCACACAGATCCGGTTGCGTTCCTGCCCTGGCTCGTCTGTTGAAAAGCATGTGCCCTGCAAAGGAGTAGGATTGATCGATGGATGTAGCCCTCCCCGGCATCTCGTGTCTCATACATGTCCCGCTTCGGTTGATCAGGGCGCCAGCTCGCGCTAGGACATATACTATATTCGGTCTCTTACTACTCCCATTTCGCAGCTAAAGATTGTAGGATTTGGCATTTTATTGGTCCGATGAGACACCAGGGCGTTTTTCGTTACGCCAGCCGCGCCCAATTTACATCTTCCGCTTCTCTAAAAATGACGAAGCCCAGGCTGTGATAGAGATGCCAAGCTCGTGTATTCGCTTTCACGACGTTGAGGATAATCGAGGTACATCCTGGCATCTGGCGCAGGACTGCGTCCAGAGCAATGACCGCCTGGCGACCATAGCCTTTCCCTTGATGGTGTTGATCAATCATCATACGCACGATGCCATATTCGCCTTGCCAGGGTTCATGCGTATACATGGCAAATCCTACCAGGGTCTCATCAGCATAAATTGCTACGGGCGTATATCCCGGCTCGTAGGCGGCTTGGGCAAGGGAGTAGCGATTGGGGGCAACAAAGTGACGTTGGTCTTCTTGGATTTCCAATCGAGCGACCGCATCCCAGTTCTCGGCAGTCACTGGTCGTAAGGACAGAGGCATATCGCACACTCCTTCTTTGGAGGTACTTGTACTCTTCAGTATACCCCCCAAAAAGGGGACAAGAACCCACACTTCGGAGCGCCCGTTGCTGATTCGTGAGATTTTGCGTTCGGCAGGCTACCGGTTCAACGAGGGCTTCATGCTACCAGCAATCCCCAAAATCCGTCACTGCCCACTGCGGAATGTGGGCTCTTATGGTGAGGCGGAGGGCGAGGGTTCGGACGTGGGCGACGGGGGATAGGTCGGCGTGGGCGGCTCGGTTTGGGTCGGCGTGGGGGTCGGCGCGGGCAGGCCGGCCTTGTCGGGTGCCAGGGTGTTGCCCAGGTCGTCCACACCCCATGAGCCGCCGTGCAGCCGCAGCACGATCGTCGCCTTGTAGCTGGCGTTGCGCTGGACCAGATAGGTCAGGATGGCCGTCTGTTTCAAGTCGCCGGATTGCTGGATCAGGGTCGCCGATTTGATGATGCCGTAGCCGGCGTCGGTGGTCCGCGCGGTCTGCTCGAAGAGGCCGTTGGAGTACTGCACGCGCAGGGAGGGCGAGAGGTAGGTGGAGACGACCTGTGAGTAGGTCTGCGACTCCATCGTCTCCCAGAAGGCAGTCGCGGTGGTGACGGGATTGGGCTTCTGCTGCAAGACGACGATGCCCGCGTAGGCGCCCCCAACACAGAAGGCACAGAGCGCGACCGAGGCGAAGAGCATCACCAGCGAGATGGCGATGCTGTTGAGCGGACGCGGCTCTTCCTGCGGGCGGGTAGCGGTAAAGGCCTCGCGCATGCGGCGCAGGCGCAGCAGGCGGCCGTAGCGCTGGGCACGCTCCTCGCCCTTGCGGGTCTCGGGGCGCAGCTCCAGCTCGCGCATCTCCTGCTCGATCTCTTTGACGCGTTTGCCGGCTTCCTTGAGCTCCTCCGGCGAGGCACGACGGCTCTTGGCCGCGGCCATCGCCCGCTGCCGTGCGCGGTCCCGCATCTGCTCTGTCCCCTCCCGCGGGTGTCCACCGGACGCCCCTACGAACCGCCGTTGCCGCGCGGGTACTATACCGACGCTCGCCGCGGGGCGTCAAGAAATATGGGACTTCGAGCGGGGCCTGGGGAGACGGAGAACGCGAAGGGCGCGAAGCGAGCGCGAAGCACGCGAAGGCAGAGCAGAGACTTACTGCAGAGGGAACGGAGGAAACGGAGGGCGCAGCAATGAGGCAGAGGGATCAGCGTTCGCCAAATCTCATTCGCCCTGGCTTGACGCATGGTGGGATGCTTGGGAGAGAGTGGCCGGCTCGGCATCGGGCCGAGGACGGATTCGTAGGGGCGTCCGGCGGACGCCCGCTGCGTGGGGCATGTTGCGTAGGGGCGTCCGGTGGACGCCCGGTTGCCAAGGAGCACGACGGGATGGCGCGGTACACAATCGCGGTGCTGGCGGGCGATGGGATCGGGCCGGAGGTGACGGCCGAGGCGGTGCGCGTGCTGGAGGCGGTGGGCCGGCGCTTCGGCCACCGCTTCGACCTGCAAGCGGCACTGGTGGGGCATGCGGCGATCCTGGCCGAGGGCGAGGCGATCAGCGACGCCACGATGGCGCTCTGCCAGCGCAGCGACGCGATCCTCTTCGGCGCCGTCGGCGGCCCGGGCAGCGGCAGGCCCGACGATACGCGCGACCCAATGCACTCGCTCTACCGGCTGCGCAAGGAGCTGGAGCTCTTCGCCAACCTGCGCCCGGTGCGCCCGCTGCCCGCGCTGCTGGGCGACTCGGCGATCAAGGCGCGCGTGCTGCGCGGCGTGGACCTGCTGGTGGTGCGCGAGCTGACCGGCGGCATTTACTATGGCCGGCCAAGCGAGATCCGCGAGGGCAGCAGCGCAGACGGCGCGGGTGGCGCCTCGGCGGTGGACACGATGGCCTACACCGAGGCCGAGATCGAGCGTATCGTGCGCTACGCCTTCGAGCTGGCCCGCGGGCGGCGCGGGATGGTGACGTCGGTGGATAAGGCCAACGTGCTCTCGACCTCGCGGCTGTGGCGGCGGGTGGCCGACCGCGTGGCGAAGGAGTACCCTGACCTGCGGCTGCGCCACCTGCTAGTGGACGCCTGCGCGATGGCGCTGATCCGCAATCCGCGTGAGTTCGACGTGATCGTCACCGAAAA
>DASVAA010000057.1:0-10253 GCA_036376595.1 Ktedonobacterales bacterium
GGATATACCGCTCGGCGTGGCCCAGCGCCGTGAACGAGAAGACCAGCGGGATCAAGATCGCCAGCGCGCCGATCACGGCGAACACCAGCGCCACGTTGCCCGTGCGCTCGATGATCGCGCCGCCCAGCAGCGCGCCGAGCGGAATCGCCGACCACGCCAGCACCCCCGCGATGCTGATCACGCGCCCCAGCATCTCGTTGGGCACGATCGCCTGCCGCAGACTGCCCGTGTTGATGTTGAAGAGGATGCCCAGGCCGCCCTCCAGGCCCCACAGCGGCAAGGCGATCCAATAATTGCGCTGCAGCGCGAACGCCACGGTGAGGATGCCTGAGAGCATCAGCGCACCCAGCGCCACCTGGCTGAAGCTCCAACGCTTGCGCAGCGGACCCGCCAGTAGCGAGAGCAGCACCACGCCGATGCTGCCGGCTGCGTAGAGCCACGCCACCTGCGCGTTGGAGGCGTCCAGCCGCACCTTGGCGAACAGCACGAGCTGCGTGGCCGTGGTCGTGGCGACGAAGTTGACCAGCGCCATCATCATCGAGATGTTGCGCAGCACCGGATGGCGCAGTACGTAGCCTAGCCCCTCCAGCACGTCGCGCAGGATGTGCTTGCGCTCGACCGGCCTGTCTGCAGCATTGAAGCTGGTGCGGATAGCCGCCAGCGAGAGCGCCGAGATCAGGAACGAGAGCGCGTCAAAGGCCATGAATGCCGGCACTGGAAACAGGAAGACCAGCGCCCCCGCCAGCACCGGACCGAGGACCTGCCCGCCCGAATAGCTGGCCTGGATACGCCCGTTGGCCGTCACCAGGTCGTCCTGGCTCGCTACCAGGCTGGGGATCGCCGCGAACTCGCCGGAATTGAAGATAATCGCCAGCGTCGAGGCAAGGAAGGCGACCGCGTAGACCCACCAGACGGTGAGGATGCCCAGCAGCGCGGCCACCGGGATCGAGCCAATCACGATCGCCCGCGACAGATCGGTCAGCAGCATCAGCCGCTTGCGGTTGACGCGATCTATCCACGCGCCGATCACCAGTCCAAAGAGCAGGTACGGCAGGAACTCCGAAACCGTCGTCAGCCCCAGATTGAGCGCCGAGCCGGTCAGGTTGTAGACCAGCAGCGGCAGCGCGAAGAGCGTGAACGATGTGCCCAGGTTCGAGAGCGTCTGCCCCGTAAAGAAGACCCAGAAATCACGGCTGCGCTGGCGCGCGGCCACCGTCGAAGCCATGGACATCGCCGCCCTCCCTCTGTAGACCCGCTGCGTCCTCTGCGGTTAGCTTCTGGCTTCCCTGGCACCCACCATTGGGCGCGCATGTCGCACGTGCGGATTCAGCGCCGTGGCGACGGCGAGCAGCAGCATGACGGCGAAGAACATCAGCACCGTCGCCCCCGGCCCGATCTGCTCGATCAGGATGCCGCAGAGCGCGAAGCCGAGCGGCTGAAAGCCGAAGGCCAGCAGCCGAAAGACACTGTTCACGCGTCCCTGCAGCTCGTCGGGGATTAGTGACAGCCGGTAGCTGAACTGCACCACATCGTAGAGCGGACCGCTCACCGAGAGCAGTCCCGTCACCACCGCCAGCAGCGCGGGAGTGGGCGCCACCGCCAGCAGCGGCCAGACCACTGCCCATGCCCATACCGACCCGATGATCGCTGGCCCGAAGCGCAGCCGCTTCTGGAGCTGCACCGCCGCAATCGAGCCGGCGATGGACCCAATACCCTCGATGGCGAAGAGCAGCCCGATGGCGAACGGCGTCGCTCCCTGGCGCTGCGCAAGCACAATCACCAGCAGCGGGAAGCCCGCCCAGACGAAGTTCACCCCACCCGTCAAGAAGCCGATGTAGCGGATCAGCGGATGCTCCCAGAGCCAGCGCAACCCTTCGCCAACCTCCGCCCACAGGCGCCCGCCGCGCGCCGGTCGCTGCCCCTGAAACTCGGTGCGGATGAACAGCAGCGAGACCACCGAGGCAGCGTACGACACCGCATCCGCCACGAAGGGCAGCATGCGCCGCACCTGGTAGAGCGCGCCGGCAAGCGAGGGACCCACCAGCGACGCCGCGGCCCAGATGGTCTGGTTCTGCGCCGTCGCCGCGGGGAGCTGCTCCTTGGGCACGATGCGCGGCAGGCAGGCCACCTCGGCAATGTTGAAGAAGACGAAGAGCGTCCCTTCCACCAGCGAGACGGCGTAGATCTGCGCGATGCTCAGCCGCCCCAGCACCAGCGCGACCGGGATGCTGCCGAGCGCGACGGCGCGTCCGGCGTCGCAGAGCACCATCACGCGCTTGCGGTCCCAACGGTCGATCAGCGCGCCGACCGGCAGGCTGAAGACGAGGTACGGGATCGAGCGCAGCGCCCCGGCGAAGCCTGCCTGCGCCGGCGAGCGCGTGAGCGCCAGAATCAGCAGCGGGAAGGCGATCTGCGACACCTGCGAGCCGGTCGTCGAGACCGTCTGGCCGCCCCACAACAGCATGAAGTCGCGATTGCGCCACAACGAGCGTTGCGGACTGACTTCTTCGCGCGCTTCCGCCAGCGGCGCCCTCATCCCTGGTCCCCCGCGTGCGTCTGCTCGACCGGCTCGCGCCCCAGCGCCTCACACTTGCGCCGCGCCCGCTCGCTCAGCGCGACCCGCTGCGGCTGCCCCTCGCGCTGCATGTAGCCCGGCGCGATGAAGAACGACACCGCCAGCCCGTAGACCTGCCCCTCTTCATCCGGCGGCCCCGCGATGAACTCGTCTACCAGCGCGTCCAGCCGCGCGTGAAACTCCTCCAGCCGCGCCTCGGACATCCGCAGATGCGGGAAGGCGGTCAGCAGCCCAGCGTCGTCGCCGATGGAAGCCATCGTATCGCACAGCTCGCCGCGCGCATCGGCCAGCATCTTGAGCGAGACCTCCGGCCCGCCGACGACGTCGTGCGGCAGGTTGAAGGTGAAGACGCGCGCCGTACGCGTGTAGTACTTCGCCACGATGCCGCGCACCAGCCGCCGCGCCGTCACCTGCGCCAGTCCGGCCGCCTCCAGCACCTGCAAGTGATGCCCAGCGGTCCCCGGCGCGATGCCCAGCCGGTCGGCAATCTGCTTGGCCGTCGCCGGCTGATTCTGGATGATACTCAGAATGCGCGTGCGCACGGGATCGGCGAACGCCTTGAGCTGCTCCACCGTCGTGATCGCCTTGGTTACCGGCAGCTCCGGCATCTCTACCGCCACGCTCTCCGGCAGCACGTCCTGCCCGCTATACGCCAGTTGGCTTACCATCTCGGACCTTGCCTCTCCCACTCGTCGCGCGGCCAAACACGCACGTACGACATTTACAGTACGTGCGAGAAATGTAGCGCAGGCAGTCGGAAGCGCCAATAGGTAATATTGCGTACACTGGCGGATAATCGACATGCTCTTAGCGGGCACATGCCATGCGCCCCTACGAACACTCTGTCACGCCCTCGCGCTGCGGCAATCCTGGCCTTCTTCGGTCACGCCGCCGTAAACGTCCTTGGCGCTGGCAGGCTCTCGCCGTGCTTCTCGGCGACTTCAATGAGGTGCTCCAGCGCGTTGACGCCCCGTGTCAGCGCCTCTGCGTAGGTGCTCCCGTCTGCCACCGGCATCAGGTAGCGTCCATCCCACTCAGGCAGGATGACGACGAACGCCTGGTCTTCGTCGCTCCACTCAATGAGGATCGAATAGTGAGGGGTCAAGGTTGCTGCCTCCTTCGTACATCCTCTAACATGCGCCTGCCACGCCTCAGATTGCTCTCGTCATAGGGCTTGGCATCTGCTCCATCTTTCCCATCAACGGCGATATTGAACGGTACGAGTGGGTGCCGAAAGACGGTATGATCACTCTTGCCCTGTTCTTCCTCAAAGCCCAGGTGGCATAGATCGCGCCGGATGTCACGCTTCTTTCGTGGCATTCTACCACCCTCCTAGCGCTCCCAACCGATGCAGCTTGCCGCCGTTATCGTGGAGTTGCCCACGTCCTTCGCCTGCTCTGTATTCCCCTCTAGTACCCGTGCGGCGCGCTGGCGGCCGGCGAAGGGGCATCGTCGGGCAGCAGCCGATACATGCCGGCATAAAACGCGCGCACGTAGGGCGGCACCAGCCGCAGATCGGCCATCATGCCGCTCGCCATCCCGGCGTACATCTCCCAGTCGTTGCGCTCCACCAGCATCCCCGCCCAGTTTTGCTCTGGGATGCCGTGGATGTAGCCGTAGGCCAGTCCTTGCAGGCGGCCGTAGCGCGGGTCGCGTTCTTCCGAGAGGCGGATCGTCGCCTCGATCAGCGCGTCTTCCTGGCCGATGCGCCGCGTGTGCCACCAGGCGTGGGCCAGCTCGTGGATCGCCGCCTCGTACTGCGCGGTGAAGAGGAACACCTTGTTCTGGTCGGGATACCAGAAACCGCCGCCGCGCGTGCTGCCCAGGTCCTGCACCTCAAAGCCGATAGCCGTAGAGAGCCACTCGCGTGCCTCGTCAGTGTAGGGGAAGCGGCGCAGCACCTCGTCACGATAGGCGGCCACGTCAGAGTTGGTCGCTGCCGAGATATTGGATGTATCCGGGACGGCCGAGGCCGCGATCTCCTTCGCCCGGCGCCACGCGGCGCGCCAGCGCTCACGCATCGCTTGCCGCCTCCGTGAACGGATGCTCCGAGCGCGCCATCCGCGCGATCACCGCCAGCGGCAGCAGCAGCCACGGCAGATTGGCCGCCAGCACCATGCCGAACTGCGGCGTCGCGTAGGGACCCGCGCGCTCCTCGAAGAGGATCACCGTCACGCCCATCAGCATCATCCCGGCCCACACCAGCGCGGGCGTGCGGATCCAGTCCTTCGCCCGCAGGAAGGCGTAGATCGCGGCGACGTAGAACGGCCCGTAGAGCGCCGCGTCCACCCAGATCGTCGCCTTCCACCACACCGGCCGCGCCAGCAGCACGGGATCGAAGGTGCGACCCCACCAATGGACGAGGTCCACCAGTGGCCCTGGCGGCCAGAGCGGATAGGTGAAGTGCGCCGGGTTGGCGATGACGAGCTGCTCCAGGTCCACGATGTAGGTGATGAAGCAGAGGTTGACGAGGAAGAAGGCGGCGAAGATCAGGTCATAGCGCCGCCGCGCCAGGGGAATCGGGCGACGCCTGGCGTGGTCCGCCGCACCCTGCGGCACGCGCGCTGCCGTCGAGGATTCAGCCGCCACCTGAAGTGCTCCTTCGCGCCGCTCACTGGCGCACGCTCGGCCGCCGCTGACGGCAGTATAGCACGGCTGTTGCGCGGAATGTCCGGCCGATGGGCGATACCCAGGGTCATTCAATGATCCACGCCGCTCTCCAGCCCGCGCAGGCGGGCTTTGCGGCGGGACGCCCGTAGGCGCGATTTCAATCGCCGGCCCCTCGTCCGGCTATGTCCGGCCGATGCTCGATACCGCAGGCCAATACAAACAGTCGCAGCCGGCAGCTCACTCGAAGCCGCCGGCCGCGGATGCCACATAGCAAACTGGCTTTAGAGGCGGTACACCTTCACGCGGCCTGGGCCCGGGCGCGCGCCCGCGAGCGGTCGAAATAGGCGAGCGCCGCCGCGATCAGGAACAGCACGCCGCTGATGGCGGCCCAGCCGCCGGCGACCGGCAAGGCGATGACGAAGAAAGCGATGGCCGAGATGACCATCAACACCGCCGAGACGACGCCGTTGAACGGAGCCGCCAGGGCACCGATGATGCCGATCAGCACCGCGACGAAGCCGAGGAATCCGTGGGAGGAAACCGACTGCACGTGGCTCGCGATGACATAACCAATATCCACCAGGATGCCGATCAGACCGGCTACCAGCCCCACCACGAGCGCGATGATGCGCATGAAGTCTCGCACGATCCGCATGTTGCCCTCCCCGCGGATGGATTCCCATCCGCCTACCAGCCGGACGTCGGAAGCGCCCGACAGAAGCCTCTTGGTGTGGGCAGCATACCCACCTCCTTGCTCGCCTGTCAATGCGAGCGATTACGTGCCACGCACGCCGATGGGTTGGTGGGCGGGCCAGCGCGTGGTGCCGTACACAACACTGGGGGGACGAACGGCGTGCGCTCGTCCCCCCAGACATGCGACTGGGATCACATGCCCTCAACAACGCAAAAGGCGTGCCGGTCGCTACGGCGCCAGGTACTTTTGGTACCGCGTGTTTCCCCGCGCGGTGGCCAACCTGCCGCAGCATCTTCGCGTGTGACCCGGTGAGATTCCACCATCCGGCGACGTACTTGGGTAATAGCTGGGCTTTGCGGGCGCGTGCCCGGCTCCGAGGGAATCGCCAATCGTGGGAGCAGGCGTCCGCCTGCCGCATGCAGGGAAGGCTGCCCAAGCGCGCAGGTGCCTGCAAGGTGGGTTGCCCCGCCGGCAGCACGCGGACACGCGGATCGCGCATCTTGCCTGCGCATGATAGACTGGCTGCACACGGGAGCACAGCGCGAGCCGCGCTCTCGCTCCTCATCCCTTGGGCGCATCGTTATCGTTTGGATGTCTCGTGGACGAATCTCGGAGGAACGAACATGCCCTCACGCTCCCCCATCGGCTTCCTGCGCGGACGGAGTCTCGCCGCCGCACTGTGTACCGCGGCGGCCGCGCTGGCCCTCGTGCTCTCGGCCTGCGGCGCCACCAGCACCAGCGGCGGCGGACACGTCACCACCGGCGCCACCCCGACCTCGACCGTCACCTGCCCTGACGCCAGCACCGTCTCGAGCTGGCACCTGGTGAACTCCGGCAAGCTGACCATCGCCAGCGACACGACCTACGCCCCGGCCGAGTACGAGGATCCCAATCAGGCCGGCCACTTCATCGGCTACGACATGGATCTGGCCCGCGAGTTCGCGCGCCGGCTCTGCCTGACTGCCAACATCGTCAAGGCCAATTTCGGCGACATCATCACCAGCATCTCCGGTCCGACGCTCGGCCAGCAGCGCTACGACATGTCCATCTCGTCGTTCACTATCAACGACACACGCAAGCAGAAGGTGGACATGATCCCGTACTTCACCGCCGGCGAGTCGATCCTCACGACCACGGCCAACCCCGCCAACATCAAGTCGATCAACGACATGTGCGGCCGCACCGTCGCGGTGCAGAATGGCACCGTCGAGAAGGATGAGGTCGAGGACGCCAACGGCACCGGCGACGGCCAGTCCGGGCAGGCACCGGTCTGCAAGCAGCAGAACAAGCCGATCACGATCCTGAGCTACGACGACCAGACGGTGGTGGTGCAGCAGGTGCTCAACAACCGCGCCGACGCCAGCTACCAGGACCAGCCCGTCACCGACTACTATGTCTCGCTCAACAAGGGTAAGCTGGTTGACTCCGGCATCACCGTGCAGCCGTCGCCGGAGGGCATCGTGATGCGCAAAGACAATATGCCCCTGGAGCAGGCGATCACCGGCGCACTCAGTAACATGCGCTCCGACGGCACCTACCTGCGCATCCTGACGGCGTGGGGCGTGCAGAATTTGCAGTACCCGCCGCTGTCATAACCCGCGACGGGATATACTGTTACGTCACAAGGTGGACGGCCGGGGAAGACCACCCCGGCCGTTCTGCCACACGCGGCGCCTCCGTTGGCCGCGTTGCCGCGTGACGTCCTTCGCGCTCGGCGCGCCCTGACGGCGCGCGGCACGCGCGTCGCCCGCCAAGCCGAGGAAATGGTATGAATCCGATCCTCCAGTTCTTCCAGAACGTCGTCACGCTCAATGGCAGCTACAATTGGGCGTACGTCTGGAAATACCTCTTCGCCATTGACATCATGCAGGGCGTGATCATGACGGTCGTCCTGGCCGTCCTGGCGCAGTTTATCGGCTCGCTGATCGGGCTCCTGCTCTATTTCCTCAGGCGATCGAACAACGGCTTCGTCCGCTGGCTCGCCGAGCGCTATATCTGGCTCTTCCGCGGCACCCCGTTGCTGGTGCAGGTACTCTTCCTCAACGCCCTGCTGCCCTACGTCGGCCTGTCGCGCCCGCTGGCCTCGATTCGAATCTTCCAGGCGTTTGGCTTCGTCCTCCCCACGCCGTTCGATTCGTTTCTCGCAGGGCTGGCGGCGCTCGCGCTGAATGAGGGCGCGTACATGGCCGAGATCGTGCGCGCCGGCATTGACTCGATTGACGTCGGCCAGCTCGAAGCGGCGAAATCGCTCGGCATGACCTACGGTCTGGCGATGCGGCGTGTCGTACTGCCCCAGGCGATGCGCGTCATCATTCCCCCGCTGGGCAACGAGTTCAACAGCATGCTCAAGAGCACTTCGCTGCTCTCGGTGATCTCGGTCTACGAGCTGCTCGATATCGCGCAAGGGCATGGCAATACGCTCTTCGCGCCGCTGGAGCTTCTGACCGTCGCTTCACTCTGGTATATCGCGCTCACCACGGTCTGGGGCTTCATCCAGAGTAACATCGAGCGGCGGCTCAACGCCTCGGCGCTCGATACGATCCCCAATGAGCGCTCGTGGGCCAGGCGCGCATTTGGGATCGGCCGCATCGGCCGCGGTCCTGAGCTACCCGTCCCGGTGCCTGTGGATCACCGCTAGATCGTGTCTGGAGGATACCTCATGTCAAGCCCAAGCCCAAGTCCAAGCCCAAGCCCAAGTCCAAGCCCAGGCCCAGGCCCAGGCCCAGCCCCGCAGCCACAGCCCTATCAGATGGCCGCCCCGGTCCCTGGCCGCAATGGGACAGGTCCAATGGTGGACGCGCAAGACGTCCATAAATACTTCCACCGCAATCAGGTGCTGCGTGGTATCACGATGCGGGTGCAGAAGCGCGAGGTGGTCTGCATCATTGGGCCAAGCGGCTCCGGCAAGACGACGTTTCTGCGCTGCATCAACCATCTGGAGAAGATCAACGGCGGCCGCATCTATGTGGATGGCGAACTGGTGGGCTACCGCGAGACGGCCGACGGCAAGCTGGTCGAGGATAGCGAGAAGAACATCGCGCGCATCCGCTCCGAGGTGGGGATGGTCTTTCAGCGGTTCAATCTCTTCCCGCACATGACGGCGCTGCAGAACGTGATGGAGGCCCCGTGCGAGGTGCTGCACCAGCCCAAAGACCAGGTGGAGGCGCGGGCGCGGGCGCTGCTGCAAAAGGTGGGGCTGGCGGAAAAGGCCGACGCCTACCCCCAGCGGCTCTCGGGTGGGCAGCAGCAGCGCGTGGCCATTGCCCGCGCGCTCGCCATGAATCCCAAGCTGATGCTCTTCGACGAGGCGACCTCGGCGCTCGACCCGGAGCTGGTGGGCGAGGTGCTCAAAGTGATGCGCCAGCTTGCCGAAGAGGGCATGACGATGGTGGTCGTCACCCACGAGATGGGCTTCGCACGCGAGGTGGCCGACCGCGTAGTCTTCATGGACGGCGGCGTGATCGTCGAAGAGGGCGGCCCGCAGCAGATCTTCGACAGCCCGCAGCAGGAGCGCACGCAGAGCTTCCTGCGCAAAGTGCTCTAGGCCGGACCCGACCGGGAGATACGGAGAACGCAAAGTTGGCGAAGCCAGCGCGAAGCACGCGAAGGGGATCAGGAGATCATGCGTAGGGGCGTCCGGTGGACGCCCGCTGGCGGGGAGTTCCTTTCTCCTCCGCGTCCTCTGCGTCCTCTGCGGTTCCTCTCTTCTCGCCCTCTGCTCTCTCCTCCATTCCCTCCGTTGACTCTGTGGTGAATCTCTCCGCTTCTTCGCGATCTTCGCGTTCTACTCTTCGGTGTGCTCGCGCAGGTAGGCCAGCACCAGGCGGTCGAGGCGCGCGTCGGCAGGATCGTGCAGCAGGCGCTCCTCCAGGTTCTCGCGTGCGCCGTATTTTTCGAGCGCGGCGAAGGTAGCGGCGTCGAACTGGCCGCTGATCGGTCCGCTGTAGTCGCCACTGCCCGTGAGACGCCGCTGCAGCTCGGCGGCCAACGCGGCATCAATCGGTACGAAGTCATCGGGCGCGGGCTTGAGGAAGTACAGCTCGTGCATCGCCACCAGCCTCGCAAGATCCTCGATGGGATGCGGCGCGTCGTCCACCCGCAGGTCCATCAGCCGGTCGTTGAAGCCGCCGTAGCCGCCGCCCGGCCGCACCACCAGCAGGGCCGCCGACTGCTGCCCGCGACTATCCCCTCCGGCTGCCTGCCCCGCGGCAAGCGCCGCCAGCAGCCGGCGCCACAGCGGCCCTGTTGTCCGTTGGAATGTCTCCGCCAGCGCCACGATCGTCGCTTTGCCCACCAGAATGTTGCCCTGCGCCGCGCAGTGCTCCCCCGCGACGCCGCCCGCCCAGGTGTTGCACTCCGGCCCGGTGAAGGTGG
>DASVAA010000058.1:0-29360 GCA_036376595.1 Ktedonobacterales bacterium
CGGCGGCGCGTTCGGCCCCCTCTGGTAACGCGTGGATCAAGTTCGGAGGGCCGGTGCTCGGCGGCTTTGGCAAGTTCCTGCTTGCCCTGGCGGCCATCGAGACGCTGTGGGGTATGCTGGTGATCGCGCTCAGCGCGATCCAGTTCGTCTACGGGCAGCATCCGCCTGTCTTGCAGCTCGCCGCCGGCTGGGTCGTCTTTGTGCTGCTCGTCAGTCTGATCGGCGGCCAGGCGCTCACGCGGCCGATCTTCCGCCGCGGCTCGATGGGGCCGGGGCGCCGCGGCTTGCAGGGCACGATCATCGTGCTCTACTCCGTTGCCGTGCAGGTTGCGGGCGTCTGGGGGGTGATGGAGTTCCGCACGCAGTCGGCCAGCCCCACGCTGGCGATGGCCTCGTACGTGCTGTTCGGGGTCAGTTGTCTGCTCGCCGGCATCGTCGGTATCATCACCGCGCTTGGCTGATCGGCGGCACGCCATGCCCCACCTCAACGCACTGCTCGCGGGCCAGCGGGCGAACCCGATGTATCGCATCGGCGCACTGGTCCACGGCCGCGATGATATTCTGCACCTCGAATTCGGCGAACCGGACTTCCCCACACCGCCGCACATCGTCGAGGCCGGCATGCGCTCGCTGCGCGACGAGCGCCAGGGCTACGGTCCCGGTGCCGGCATCGCCGAGCTGCGCGCCGCGCTGGCCGCCCGCGTGCGCCGCGTCAACCATCTCGACGTGTCGCCGGAGCGGATCGTCGTCGCCGCGGGCGGCACCGGCGCGCTAATGGCCGCGCTGCTCACGCTCTGCGAGACCGGCGACGAGGTGCTGGTCTCCGATCCCGCCTGGGCTGGCTACGACGCGATGCTCGCCGCCGCCGGCACGCGCATGGTGCGCTATCCCCTGCGTGCGGAGGAGGGCTGGCTGCCGGGCCTCGACGCGCTCGAAGCGTGCGTCACGCCGCGCAGCCGCGTGCTGCTGCTCAACTCGCCCTCCAACCCCGGCGGCGCGGTCTTCCCGCGGGCGCTGGTCGAGCGGCTGGTCGAGCTGGCCCGGCGCCATGACTTGTGGCTGCTCTCCGACGAGTGCTACGACGAGTTCGTCTACGAGGGCGAGCACGTCAGCCCGGCGACGCTCGCTCCGGAGCGCGTCGTCACCGTCGGCACGTTCTCCAAGGCCTACGCGATGACCGGCTGGCGCATCGGCTGGGCGGTGGCGCCCGCCGCGCTCGCCGCGCCCCTTGGGCTGGCCGTGGCCGCCGCTATCAATAACCTGCCGCTCTTCGTCCAGCGGGCTGCCATGGCCGCGCTGGCGGGTCCGCAGGATTGCGTGCGCGAGATGGCGGCGGCGTATCGCGCACGGCGTGACCTGGCGGCCGAGCTGCTGCGTGCGCAGGGGCGATTGCGGGCCGTGCCGGCGGGCGCGTTCTATCTGCTGGCGCCGCTGGGCGAGCCGGGCGGGCCACCAGTAGACAGCGTAGCCTTCGCCGAGGCGCTGATCGCCGAACGCGGCATCGCGGTGGCGCCGGGCGCGGCCTTTGGCCCGGCGACGGAGGGCTACGCGCGCCTCTCGCTCGCCAGCAGCCCCGAGACGCTGCGCGCCGGCATCACCGGCCTGCTCGACTTCGCCACGACCAAGTGGCAGGGCTGAGAGGAAGATAGTGAAGGCGAAGGACGCGAAGGGGCAGAGACGGTGAACGCGGAGTTCGCGGAGGTTCGCGGAGGACGCGGAGAGGGAGAAAACAGAGAGCAACCGCAGAGGATGCAGAATGAGGCATCTCGTGCCTGCCATGCTGCACGCCGAGCACTACGGCTCAGGCGTGGGGTACGAATAGGGGATCGGGTTCGGCGCGGCGGGAATGCCCTCCTCCTCGAAGCCCCAATCGAGCAGCTTGCGCATGTCGGTCAGGCGCTGGACCCACCAAGGCTCGCCCAGCACGGCGCCGACGATCAGATGCCCGTGGCGGATGGCGGCGAACGCCTGGCAGTACCCCGCGTTGCCGGTCCAGCCCGGCTTGACGCCGATGGCGCCGGGATAGGGCGAGCGCGCGCCGGGGATGATGTCGTCGCCGGTGATCAGGTCGAACTCTTTGTGCGTGCTGGTCGCGGGGATCTTGTAGCCGTAGGTCGAGGTGATCTTCATCAGCGTCGGATTGCGCATGGCGACGGTCGCCAGCGTGGCAAGGTCGCGCGCGGTGGTGTAGTGCCCCGGCGCGTCCAGTCCATGTGGGTTGGCGAAGTGCGTGTGGGTCAGGCCGAGCTGCTGCGCGCGGGCGTTCATCATGGCGACGAAATTGGGCACGTTGCCGCCGATGGCATCGGCAATGGCGACCGCGGCATCGTTGCCGGAGGGCAGCAGCAGGCCGTAGAGCAGGTCGAGCAGCGAGATTTTCTCCCCCTGGCTGACGCCCATGTAGCTGTTGCCGGGAGCCGCCAGCGCGGCAGCGTCGGCGCCGATCGTCACCATCTGGTCGAGGTTGCCGCGTTCCACCGCCAGCAGCGCCGTCATGATCTTGGTGCAGCTTGCCATCGGCAGCTCCTGGTCGGCGTCCTTGGCGTAGTAGACGAAGCCCAGGTCGGGGTCATAGACGAAGGCGGCCGTTGCCGTCACCGCTGGCGGGTTACCGAGGGTGAGGGTGAGCGCCCCACCGAAAGCATGTGGGACGGCGCGGTGGACGGCCGGCGGGCTGCCGGCGGCAATGCGGGCTACGAAGTAGAGCAGCAATGTGAGGGAGAGCAGCAGCGCCGCGGCCCACGAAACAGCGCCCGCGGCGGCTCGGCGGCGGCGTGAGCCTCCGCGCGGAGTCTTGGTCACCGCCGGCCCTGCGGGAGGAGAGGTGGCCGGCTTGGGCGCGGCACTGAGATGCACCTGGGTCTGCCGCACGCTGCGCCGCCTCCTCACCGCATCGCAACCGCGTCGCATCCATCGTGCGCTTGCTCACGCCACGACACACACCTTGCGGCTCAAGTGTACGCTTGGCGCGCCAGAGGCGTCAAACCGGCGCGACCTTCAGGGGAGGGAAGGCCCGGAAAAGAGAAAGGTGCCAAGGGGCGGGATCGAACCGCCTACCTCATCGTTTTCAGCGATGCGCTCTACCGATTGAGCTACCTTGGCATGCGCGGCGGCCGAAACCGCCCGCGAAGGGTAGTGTATCATCGCGTCCGGCCGCATGTCAACCGGCGGGAGCTACATATGGCGCGTCGGAAGGGGGCCAGCGGATGAATCCGCGCCTACGGGCGTGCCGCCACGAAGCTCGCCTACGCGGGCTGGAGATCGAGCGTGACAGAGCCGCTAGGCATCGCCGTCTCCTCCTAGCTCGACGACGTAGCTCGTGCCCAGCGCCGTCTCGTCGCCGTCGTGCTTGCCCAGCGGCGGACCGGAGCGCACCTTGGCGCCGCGCTCCTCGATGCGTACCGCGACCAGCTCCACGCCGCGCAGGTCGCCCATACGCGCCGGCACGTAATCGCGACCCGCCGTGCGCCCGGGGAAGTAGTGCGCCGTCATGCGTTCGAAGATCGCGCGCTTGGTGTCGAGGTCCGTGACGGGCGCCGCCGTGCCGAAGAGCACCACGCTGCGATAGTTTACCGAGTGGCTCTTGGCCTCGCGCGAAGCCACCAGGCCATCCAGCAGCGTCACCTCCACGCAGACCGGCGTGCCCGTGGCGAGCGTGCGCAGCGCGCGGCTGGCCGGCGCGCCGTGCAGAAAGAGCGTGCCATCCGCGTACAGATAGGTGAGCGGGATGACGAACGGCTGTCCCTCCACGGCGAAGCCCACGTGCGCCACCCGCCCGGCGCGCAAAATCTCCTCCGCGCGCTCTGGCACCGCGCGCTCAGGATGCCGGCGGATGCGCACACGCTCGGTCTTCGTCTCCGCGTTCACCTGGTCTGCCATGTATCTCCTCCTCCTGTCGCTGGCTGCTGGCGCCTGTTGGCCACGTATGGTAGAGTACGGAGAGCGAATGGTCTAGCACAAGTGCCAGTTTCAGTCGGATTCATTGAGCCAATGACACACCAACGCACCGTCGAGCTGCTGCTGCCGCTCGACCGCGGCAAAGATGCCGCCGAGGGACTGACGCGCCAGATCTACGCGCAGCTCCGCGCCGCAATCGTCGCCGGGCGCCTGCGCGCGGGCGAGCGATTGCCTCCCACGCGCGACCTGGCGCGCGCGCTGGGCGTGGCGCGGCTGACCGTCGCCACCGCCTACGACTGGCTGCGCGCGGAGGGCTACGTCTACGGGCGGGTCGGCGCCGGCACCTTCGTCGCGCCGATCTTTGCCGAGGTCGCTACGCCCGCCGCTGAGACGCCGGTCGAGACGCTGCCGGCCGCGCCTCTGGACTCGCCCGCAAGCCAGCGCGATGACCCAGTTGGTATGGCGCCTCACACGGCCCGCGCGCCGCTCACCGCCTGGGCGCGGCGCATCGCCACGATCCCGCTGCTGGGCGCCGGCAATCCCGACCCCGCGCCGTACGACTTCCGCGCGGGCATCGGGGCGGCCGACGCTTTCCCCTGGGCGCGCTGGCGGCGCATCACCGGCATATCCGAGGCGCATGACATCCTGGACGAGCGCCGCGAGCAGGCACGCGAGCGGGCTGCCCGGGCCGGCAGGTGGGATGCCCTGCTGGGTCCAATCGAGACGCGCGAGGCCATCGCCGCATGGCTGCGGCGCTCGCGGGCGGTGCGCTGCGAGGCCGATCAGGTGCTGATCGCCGGCAGCGTGCAACAGGTGCTCGCGCTGCTCGCGCGCCTGCTGGTCGAGCCAGGGCAGAGCCTGATCGTTGAGGATCCCAGCTACGTCGGGTTCCACGCGGCGTTCCTGGCCGAGGGCGCCAGGCTGCTGGGCGTGCCGGTGGATAGCGGCGGGCTGCGTGTGGATGCCCTGCCCCCCTCCCCGGCGGCGCATCTGGCCGTCGTCACGCCGTCGCACCAGTATCCAACGGGCGTGACACTGGCGCTGGAGCGGCGCGTGGCGCTGCTCGACTGGGCGCGGCGCGTGGGGGCCGTGGTGGTAGAGGACGACTACGACGGCGACCTGCGGCTCGAAGGCCAGCCGCTGGAGGCGCTGCGCGGGCTGGACGACCGCGACGAGGTGATCTACCTGGGCACGTTCTCCAAGGCGCTCTATCCCGCGATGCGCCTGGGCTACGCGGTGCTGCCACGCTGGCTGGTCGAGCCGGTCGCCCGCGCCCGGGCCGCCTCGGACCGCCATCCTACCTGGCGCGACGCGCTCGCCGTGGCGCGCTTCATCGAGGCCGGCGAGCTGGACCGCCATCTCGCGCGCGTGCGGCGCATCTACCGCGCCCGGCGCGATGCGCTGGTGGAGGCGCTGCGCGGGGAGCTTGGCGATGTGCTTGCCATTGGTCCCGCCGAGGCCGGCATCCACCTGCTCGCCGGCCTGCCAGGCGGCACCGACGACGTCGCCCTCGCCGAGACCGCGCTAGATGCCGGCATCACCCTCTCGCCGCTGAGTCCGCACTACCAGCGCGCCGCACGCCCCGGTCTGCTGCTGGGCTTCGGCGCGATGGCGGAGGAGCGCCTGCGCGCGGGCGTGCGCCTGCTGGCCCCGATCATTCGCGCGGCGGTGAATTAGTGCCCGGCGCTGTAGGTCTTCTCGCCAGCGGTCACGGCCACCGGCAGCACGTTCTCGGCCGGCGGCAGCGTGCAGCTATACGCCACGTTGTACGCGCACCACGGGCTGTACGCCAGGTTGAAATCCAGTGTCACCGGGCGTGGCTCCAGGCCGCCGCCAGGGTCCTCGGTTTCGAGATAGCGTCCGGCGCCGTAGGTCTCGTGGCCGGTGGTGGCGTCGCGGAAGGGGACGAACAGCTCGTCCGCGTCAGGGTCGCCGGCATCTTTGTAGCCCGTCAGGCGGCACTCCTGCCCGGCCAGCGTAAAGCGCAGCTCGCCGAAGCGCAGTTGCGGGCGCACGTCGCCTTTGGTCGAGCCGAGCATCACCACCTCCGGCCGCTCGAACGGCGCCAACGTCGCCTCCACACGGAAAGCCGGGTCAAGCGGGTAATACGCCAGGCCAGCAAAGCTCGCCCGCTCGGCCGCCGGGATCGGCGACTGCGGCACGGCGCGAAACGCGGCGTCCTTCTGCCTCCGCTCCTCCTCGATGTCGCGCACGTAGCGCCGATCGTCCTCTGATTGGCTCATCAGCTATCTCCTCTGTCTGGCGTTGGTCGTCGTCTCTCGCGCCCGCCGCATGACCGTGGTGGGAAGGAACTGTCACCCCTATCGTAGTGGCACATGACGGCGCCTGTGGAGTGGTACAATGCGGTCGCCGCCTCGTTACACTTGCCCGGCACAGGCGCCCTGGACGCGCGAAGGAGCGGCTGACGTGGAGCGTCCTCCCGAACATACCTTTGACGACGCCGATCTCGCGTGGGGCCGGCCGGAGCCTGCCGCGCCGCGGGAACCGGCGCGCGACCCGAGCTGGCCAGCGTACATCGCGCCGCCTGGCTACACGGCTCCGCCGCCACCACCGCCTGTCCGCGGCTACGGCGCGCTGCCACCGCCCGCGCCCGACGCGGTATCCCACTCCGTGCCGGCGCCCGCGCCTATAGACGTCATGCCTGCGGCGCACGCGGCTGGGACGGATGCCACGTCTGGCGGACCGCGCGCGAAGCGAGGCGCGGCGGCGGGATGGGCCGCCGGCTCGGCGATTGTTGCCGTGCTGACCAAGATAGGCATCCTGCTCAAGGTCGCGCTGCCGTTCCTGAGCGCGATTGTCAGCTTCGGCGCCTACGCGCTGCTCTTCGGCTGGCAGTTCGCGGCGGGCATTCTGCTGCTGCTCTTCGTCCACGAGATGGGGCACTTCGCCGTGCTGCGCGCCAAGGGCATGCCGGCGAGCCTGCCAGTCTTCATCCCGCTGCTGGGGGCCTACGTCGCCATGCGCCGCCAGCCGCAGAGCGTGCGCGACGAGGCCGAGATCGCCATCGCCGGGCCGCTCGCCGGGGCGTTTGCGGGCCTCGTCTGCGTGCTGCTCTACCAGCAGACCGGTCTGCGCATCATGCTGGTGCTCGCCTATTTCGACTTCCTGATCAACCTGCTCAATCTGCTGCCGGTTTCGCCGCTGGACGGCGGGCGCATCGTGGCGGCGATCTCACGCTGGATCTGGCCCATCGGCCTCGCGCTGCTGGTGGGCGCGTTCTTCCTCACGCACAGCCTGATCATCGCGGTGTTGGTGCTCATCGGTTTGGGACAGACCATCGGCCGCTTCGGCGAGGCGGGACGCAATGCCTACTACCGCATGCCCTGGATGCAGCGCGCCTACATCACCGCAGCGTACTTCGGCCTGGCCGGCTGCCTGGCGCTGGGGATGTACGCCGTGCAGCACGTAATCGGCGTCCCCACGCTGGGCGTGTAGGTGAGGGGGAGCGAGGGTGACGGAGCACGCGAAGGATGCGCGAAGCACGCGACGAAGGTGAGCGGAGAATAACCGCGGAGGACGCAGAGGACGCAGAGGACGCAGAGGTGGCTCGCGGCTCTGAAGAGCCGGCGCACGGGCGCTGGACTGAAGTCCGAGAACAGGCGCCGGGCGAAATTGGGACTTCAGTCTCCCGCAGGCGTGCGCCGGCAGTTCACTGCCGCGACGACGCGCACCACGTGCGCCGGCACCTTGAGTGCCCAGGCCAACCACTATCACGTCATATTACGCAGCGCGCCGCCGGCGCAGCAGGTGCAGCGCGAGGTCGCCCCAGCTCAGGAATCCAGCCGTCATGTAGCCATGGACGATGATCGCCGGCAGCAGCGAGCGCCGCCGCGAGCGCAGGTACAGCGCGCCAAACAGTCCACCGGCGACCGTCACGCCGGCGATCGAGCGCCAGCTCCAGCGGCCCAGACGGTGGTAGGCGCCGAAGGCGGCGGTGGTGGCGGCCCAGCCGAGCGCCTCCGCCGCGTGTGCGGCGCCTGGCACACGGCGAAGCCCGGCGATGGCGAGCCGCTGCACCGTGCCGCGCCAGAACAGCTCCTCCACCGGCGCGTTGAGGCCGAAGTAGAAGGCGGTCTGCAACACCTGATCGGTCGGCGTGGGCAGGCGATAGCCCGGCGCGACCCAGCGGCGGAAGGCGATGGCGACCGCGGCCGCCGGGATGCCCACGGCGTTGCCCACGATCACATCGCGCAGCATTCCGTCGCGCGTCAGCCCAATCCCACGTACGCCCTCCCCCGAAAAGCGCGCGGAGGCCGCCGCGGCCAGCGCGAAGGGCAGGACCCGGCCGGCGGTATCCTTCCAGAGCCAGCGCCAGGTGTCGGCCGCAGTATTGCGTTCTGGCACGCTACGCGCTGGCGGCTGGGAAGGCGTGGGCGGCGGAAGCGTGACGGCTTCCACCAGTGCGGCGCGTGACACATCGAGTGCGGCTTCGTCAGGCATGGCGGCTCCCGCGGAGAACTGACGGGGATCCTGTGCGTACTATTCAAGCATAGACCATTGACCGAACCGATACAATGGGGCTGGCGGCCATCGCTCAAGGGGCCGTGGAGTCAAGTCAGGCAACCCTGCCGCTGGCCGGAGTCAACGAGAGAACGCGCATGCAGTGCCCCCGCTGTGGCTATCCCAACGAGCCACTTGCCGCCTGGTGCGTCCAGTGCGGCCTGACCTTTTCCACGGAGCAGGCGTCGCAGCCCTCGGCCCCGAGCATGGGTCAGTTCCCTGACATCACGTGGCGCGACGGCGGAGGCCAGAGCGCGGCGCGCGAGCAGGACGAAGAGCGCCCGTCGTGGCTGCTCGATGCCCTGCGCCACGGAGAAATCGCGCCGACTCCCGGACCACGACAGAGTCAGGATGACGGCCAGTCCGCCCCGCCGGCCATGAGTTCGCCATCGGGGTACTCGCGACCACAGCCGCCGCTCCCCGATGGGTTCGGCACGCCCGCCAATCCCAGCACTCCGTACCCGTACTCGTATCCGCCTTCGGCTCCTACCCCATCCGGCTCCGGCGCGCCCTTCTCCTATCCGGCGGCACCGTCTATTCCGGCGCCGCCCGGCGGCAGCCCTGGGCGGATGATTGTGGACGCCTGGCCTGCCAGCAACGCGGGCACCTCCTACGCGCCGGTACCGGCAGGCGCCGTCGTTCCCGCCTCCGTTCCGGCGCCACCCTCGCAGGCGCTGGTGCCAACCTTACCGGCCGGCTCGATGCTCAAGAACGGCCGCTATCGCGTCACCCAGCGCATGCACACGGCCTCGAGCCAGTCCGCCGCACCAAACGAGCCGCCGCTGATGATTGCCAGCGACACGGAGCTGGGCAACGAGCGGGTCCTGGTGCAGGAGCTGCCCATCCCCGCCAGCCATGCCGCCGAGATGGAAGGCTGGCGCCGCGCCTGCGCCGAGCGTTTCGCGGCCCTTACCCAGCAGGTGGGCGCGCCGCGTCTGATCGACCAATTCGCCGAGGCCGGCCGTCACTTTCTGGTGTACGAGCTGCCGGCGGGCGACCTGCTGAGCGACCGTCTGCAACGCACGCGCGGCGCGCTGGACGAGAAGCAGGCCATCGGCATCATGTTGCAGGTGCTCGACGTGCTGGCGATCTACGAGCGGCAGTATCCGACCTTCATCCATGGCGACATCTGCCCCGCCAATATCATCCTGCGTCCCAGCGGCCAGGTGGCGCTGATCGGCTTCTCGTCGGCGCTGCTGCTTTATCCTGATGGCCATGTGCCCCAGGGCGCGGCCGGTGGTGCGCCCGGTTACGGCGCGCCGGAGCAGACGCGCGGTCAGGCCAGCCCGCGCTCCGATCTGTTCTCGGTCTGCGCCGTGCTGCACCGCTGTGTGACGGGGGTCGTGCCGTCGCCACGCTCGCGCGGCATGTTTACCGCTGCCCGGCAGGCCAACCCGAACGTCTCGCTGGAGCTCGAAGACGTGCTGAGCCAGGGTCTCCGGCTGGCTTCCACCCAGCGCTTCCAGACGAGCCGCGAGCTGCGCGCCGCGCTCGAGCCCCTGGTGCGCGGCCAGCTCACGCACGTGCCCGACGAGCTGCGTGGCGACGACGAGCCGGCGCAGCTCTTGCCTGTGCGCGACGCCAGGGGCCGATTGGTGCTGCCGCGCAAGGCCCGCAATCAAAGCCCCGCGCTGATCCTCGCCCTGATTGTGCTGCTGATCGCGCTGGTCGGCGGTACCACGCTCTACGTGCTCAGCCCGCACGGCGGCCGCAGCGGCGCGATGGCGACGCCGACGACCAACGACAGCACGCAGCTCTTCCAGACAAAGGGCATCGGCCTGAGCGGCGGCGAATACATCTTCGACACGTCTGGGATGAATAGTGCGGCCAAGCAGCAGGGCGCGCAGGCGCTGAACGCCGGCGACCTCGCCACCGCCGAGGGGGCGTTCTTGCAGGCGCAGCGGCAGGAGCAGGATGACCCCGAAGCCGCAATCTATGCCGAAGACGTGCGCGTGCTGCAGAGCGGTGCACCCTACGTCACCGTCGTGGCGGCCGTCTCGTATGCCGACCTCGACGAGACACGCGCGGTGCTACAGGGCATCTATCTCGCCCAGGATCGCGCCAATGGCAACGACGTGCTGCCGGCGGGGCTGCGGGTGCGCGTCTTGATCCTCAACTCCGGCCAGGATGACTCCAGCGCGAGCACAGCGGCGGCGCTGCTGTTGCAGCAGACGCAACGCGGCAACGCGCAGCACTTGATTGGCATCGTCGGCTGGCCGGAGTCCGCCGAGACACAGGCCGCGCTCTCGACGCTGGCGCCATCTGGACTGGCGCTGCTCTCGCCCACGGCCACCGGTGACCACCTGGGCGGACGCGCCGCGGTGTTCTTCCCGCTGGTGCCCAGCGACGCGCAACAGGCGCAGGAGTTGGCGCAGGCGGCCGCCACGCAGCTCAACGCGCGCCAGGTCCTCGTGCTCTCCGACAGCGCCAGCCCAACGAGCGTTGAGGAGGGGAAGAGCTTCCTGAGCACGATCAGCCAGTTTGGCACCGTCGCGGCACAGGCCGCAAGCTACACGTCGGGCGACGAGTCGTCGCTCCAGCGAGCCGCCCAGCAGAGCGCGCAACGCGGCGCCGATCTGATCTTCCTGGCCTGTGGCGATACCGGTTGTGACAATGACAGCCTCTTGCTGGCGCACGCCGTCGCCGGAATAGATGGGACCGGCAATAACGCGCCGCGCATCCTCGTCACTCACCAGGCGTACACCCCGGCGCTGCTCGGTATGGGCAGCGACCCGGTGGCGACCTACGCGCGCAACAACGCCAATGTGCTGCAACTGCTCGACGTGACACAGCTCGCCAACGTCAACGAGTGGCTCAAAACCAACGTGCCCTCGAACAAGCAGCCGACCTTCGCCAGCGATTGGGTGGATCGCTTCGGCAGCAGGCCGCTGCCCAACGGTTTGCAAGGCCCAAGCGCTGAATCCATTCTGGGCTACGATGCGCTGCGCCTGCTGCTGAGCGCCAGCAAGGGCCTATACAAGCTGCAGGGCACGACGATCACCTACCCGACGCCCACCCAGGTGCGCAACGGACTGCTCCAGATCAACGCGGGGAATCCGTTCGTCGGCGTGGGCGGCGCCGTCGCGTTCTCCGATACCGGCGACCTGGTCGGCAAATCGCTCTACATCGCGTCGCTCGCGCCCCAGGCGAACCCCGGCAGCGATCAGCCGGTGGCGCTGCCACAGTTCGTGGCGATTACTGGCACGATCCAGGACTTCTGTGGGTCGAGCTGCACGCCGTCGTGATGCGGGCGCCGAGACAGGCATGCACCGGGCGCACGTAGGATTCTCACATCTGACGACCTAAGAACGTTAGAAGGCACTAGGGCTTCAGCCCCCTTCGCGCGCGTGCTCCGGCATTTCACTGCCGAGGTGGCCCACTATCACGCCGCAACGACCGGTCGTGTCGCAACGTGGACCGCGACCGCACCGCCCGCGCGATACCAGTAGCGCACCTCGCTCCAGCCGGCCGCCTCCATGATGCGCGTGAGCGCGGGCGCTCCGGGGAAGGTCGTCGCCGAGCTGGGCAGATAGCTGTACGCCTCGGCTGAGCGGCCGATCAGCCGCCCCAGCAGTGGCACGATGCGGTCGAAGTAGAGGTGAAAGCCGGCGGCGAAGAGTGGATTGTGGGGGTGGCTGACCTCCAGGCAGACTACGCGCCCACCTGGCCGTGTCACGCGCAGCATCTCCTCGAAGCCGCGTGAGAGGTCCGCCAGGTTGCGCACGACGAAGGCCGAGCAGCAGGCGTCGAAGCTCGCGTCGGGGAAGGCCAATCCCTCGCCGTCGCCGCGCGCGAAGCTGATGCGCTCCGCCAGCCCCAGCCGCGCGACCTTGGCCTCCGCGCGCGCGAGCATCGCCGCGGCGAAGTCCACGCCGACGACCTGAGCCGTGGGGTCGCTGGCGCGCGCGACGGCGATCGCCAGGTCGCCGGTGCCGGTGCCGATGTCGAGCGCGCACTGCCCCGGTCCAAGCGCGATCTGGCTGGCGGCGAAGCGGCGCCAGCGGCCGTCCAGCCCGCCGGTCATCACGCGGTTCATCAGGTCGTAGACGCGCGCGATGCGGTCGAACATCTGCCGCACGTAGACCGGCTTGCCACCCGCGGCGTCGAAGCGCTCGCGGAGCTGGGGTGAGGGACGCGGAGAGGGCAGCGGCGTCGGCGTCACAGGGCGGGCCTTTCTGAGCAGCGGCGGGCAGGCGAGTCAGTGCGAGCGCGCGAGGACGAACTCCACCAGGTCGTCGAGTGCCTGGCGCTCCGGCCCGGTTGGGAACTCGCTCAGGGCGGCACGCGCGCGGGCGCCGTAGTGGCGGGCGAGGTCAAGGGCGCCGCCGATGCCTGGGCTCTCGCGCACCCAACGCACCACTTCGGCGGTCTCGGCTTCGTGGCTGGCGGGATCGTGCAGCAGCCGTGTGATGCGCTCAGCGCGGCCGTTCTGCTCGTGCTGCAGCGCGTAGATCAGCGGCAGCGTGACGAGCCCCTGGCGCAGGTCGTTGCCGGCGGGCTTGCCGATCACCGCCTCGCTACCGGTGTAGTCGAGCACGTCGTCAATGATCTGGAAGGCCATGCCGAGGTTGTGGCCGTACTGCTCCATCAGGGCGATCTGTGCTTCGCTGCCACCGCCGACGATCGCCCCGCCCCTGGTGCAGGCGGCCATCAGGCAGGCGGTCTTGTGGCTGACGCGCTCCAGGTAGGCATCGATTGAGAGGTCGAGCGTGCGCGTCGAGAGCAGCTCGATGATCGTGCCTTCGCAGATGCGCGCCACGGTCTCGGAGAAGAGCCGGTCAACGCGGAAGTCCTCGACCTCGGCCACTAGCCCTGCCGTCTTGGCGAAGAGATAGTCGCCGAGCAGAATCGCGACGCCGTCGCCATACTGCGCGTTGACCGTGGGGATGCCGCGGCGGGTGCGGGCGGCGTCCACAATGTCGTCGTGGATCAGCGTGGCGAGATGCACCATTTCGAGCGAGACGCTCAGCGGCAGCAGCTTGTCGAAACGATAGCCGATCAGCTTGCCGGAGAGCAGGGTGAGCGCGGTGCGCAGCTTCTTGCCCGGCGAGCTGAGGACGTAGGTGGCGGCGGTATTGAGCAGCTCGAGGTTGGAGGCGGCGCGCTGCTCAAAGGTGCGATCGACGACCTCCATGTCGTCGGCAATTCCAGCGAAGATCTGGCTCAACGTGGCCGTGTCGCTCATGCTGTGCCTCGCGTCGGCTCCGCGACCGCGCATCCTCTGGTCGCGCGCGTCCCCCGGAGTCCGTAGGGATTATAGCGCGGTACGTGCAACCGCGCACGCGGGTGTCACATTGTGATGCACTCGTGTGCAAGCGGGCGCCGCGAGTCGGGCATCTTACACCGCGGCGCTTGTGTCCAGCGTCGCGAGATCCTCTTGCAGGAAGAGGTTCTCGAAGGGCAGCGCCTCCACGATGTCGAGCGCCTCGCGGTACTCCTCCCACTTGAGGCGCCGGCTCAGCTCAGGATCGTTGTGCGCCTTGTAGGCCGGGAAGTACTGGTCCATCACGCTGAGGCCGATATCGGGCCCCAGGTGCTCCGCCATCCAGCCCAGCACCTCGCGTGTGCCGGCATGCCCGCCCGGCATCACCAGATGGCGCACGATCAGCCCGCGCACCGCGATGCCCTCGTCGTCCACCACCAAGCCGCCCACCTGCCGATACATCTCGATCAGCGCGGCGCGGTTGTACTCGACGTAGTGGTGCATCTTCGAGGTGCGCAGCGCCTCGGCGTTGCTGGCGTACTTGGCGTCGGGCAGGTAGATGTCCACCACACCGTCCAGCAGCCGCAGCGTGTGGACGTGCTCGTAGCCGGCGCAGTTGTAGACCATTGGGATGCGCAGGCCCTTGTCGGCGGCGATCACCAGCGCCTTGAGAATCTGCGGCACGAAGTGGGTAGGGGTCACGAGGTCAATATTGTGCGCGCCCTTGCGCTGCAGCGAGAGCATCATCTCGGCCAGCCGCTCGTAGCCCACGCGGATGCCGTGGCCCATCTGGCTGAGCCAGAAGTTCTGGCAGTAGGTGCAGCGCGCCTGGCAGCCGCCGAAGAAGATGGTGCCAGCGCCGCGCGTGCCGCTGATCGGCGGCTCCTCGCGATAGTGCAGGTTCCACGAGCCGACGATCACCTCGGTGCCGGAGTGGCAGGCGCCGGTGAGGCCGCGCGTGCGGTCGCGGGGACAGTTCTGCGGGCAGACGGTGCAGCCTTTGAGCAGCTCCCAGGCGGCGTCGGCACGGCGGGCCAGTTCACCGGTCGCGTGCAGGGCGAGGTAGCCGGGGGCGTGAGATGTGTGTTCTGCCATACCAACCTACTCACTGTAGCGTGCGGGCCAGTGCGTCGCACTGCATGCGGACCAGCACAATGCTGCGGCACAGCACCTTCGCCAGCGACCAGCGCTCGCCCTCGTGCTCCAGTATACGCCCGCGCTCGTCATCGCCGGCGCCGCGCAGCCGCGCCACGCTCGCCTGCCCAATCATCCGCAGCCGCTCGCGTGGTCCGCCGGGCAGCACCTCGGGGTTGGCCGGGGAGGGCGAGATGTCGAGCCGCGAGATGAGCCAGAGCTGCCCGCGCAGCAGGGGGTCCAGCGCCGCGGCGAGCACGTAATCGGGCACGGCCGCCGCGAGGGCGATCAGGTCGGCGTAGGCCCATTCCAGCAGCGCAGTGGTGATCTCCAGATCGCCCGGCTCGACCGGCTCGGCGTCGGGGGCAAAGAAGGCGCTGGGCGGGGTTGCGGCGCGCTCGTGGACGGCGACGGCGTGCGGGCCGGCGACGACGGGAGTGTAGTCGTCGTGGCGCTCCATCCAGGCGTAGTAGGCGGGGATCGCGGCGGTGAGGCTCGCCAGCGCCTCCCGCTCCGTGCGCCCCTGACCGTAGCAGCCGGGGAGATCGAGCAATTGGGCCAGCGCGCTGCCATCTGGCGCGATCTCGACGTAGGCATCGTAGGTCGCCGGTTGCTGCATCTTCACCCCCTCATGCCCGTTTGGCGAGCGTCGCTGCTCGACCATGGCGCGGCCTGAAGGAGCCGCGGCTAATCCCCATCACAGGGCATGATAACGGCCCGAGCGAACCTGATACCAGGCGATGCGCTCCAGCCAAATGCCCGCGGATTTATGCTCTGCCTCTGCGTCCTCTGCGTCCTTTGCGTCCTCCGCGGTTGCTCTCTGCGTCTCTCCCTTCGCGATCTTCGCGCTCACTTCGCGTCCTTCGCGTTCTCCGTCTCTCTCCTCTTCTCCGCGGCCTCCGCGAATCTCCGCGAACTCCGCGTTCCACGTCACCTCATCAGTCCAGCGCGGCGCGGCGGAGCTCGACGATCTGGTCGCGCAGGGCGGCCGCCTTCTCGAACTCCAGCTCTTTGGCGGCGCGGCGCATCTGCGACTCCAGCTCTTTGACCAGCCGCATGGCTTCGTCTTTGGGCATCGCGGCGATCGAGACGCCGCCGCCCGACTCCTCGGCTCCCTCGCTGCGGAAGCGGTCGGAGAGCGCGCGGACCTCTTTCTTGATGCCGACCGGCGTGATGCCGTGCTGCTCATTGTACTGCCGCTGCACGCGGCGGCGACGGTTGGTCTCGTCGATCGCGCGGCGCATCGAGTCGGTGACGTTGTCGGCGTACATGATGACGGAGCCGTTGATGTGGCGCGCGGCGCGGCCGATGGTCTGGATGAGGGAGCCTTCGGAGCGCAGGAAGCCCTCTTTGTCGGCGTCGAGGATCGCCACCAGCGAGACTTCGGGCAGGTCGAGGCCCTCGCGCAGCAGGTTGATGCCCACCACCACGTCGTAGACGCCCAGCCGCAGGTCGCGCAGAATCTCGATGCGCTCGAGGGTGTCGATCTCAGAGTGCAGGTAGTGGACTTTGACGCCCATCTCTTGCAGGTAGTCGGCGAGGTCTTCGGCCATCTTTTTGGTGAGCGTGGTGATCAGGACGCGCTGGCCCTGCTCGACGCGGGCGCGCACCTCGGCCAGCAGGTCGTCGATCTGTCCCTCGGTTGGGCGCACGGAGATGTCGGGGTCCAGCAGGCCGGTGGGGCGGATGAGCTGCTCGACCACCGCGGCACTGTGCTGCATCTCGTAGGGGCCGGGCGTGGCGGAGACGAAGACCGCCTGCGGGATGTGCTGCTCGAACTCGGCGAAGGTCAGCGGGCGGTTATCCAGCGCCGAGGGCAGGCGGAAGCCGTAATCCACCAGCACCTGCTTGCGCGAGCGGTCGCCGTTGAACATGCCGCGCACCTGGGGCAGCGCGATGTGCGACTCGTCCACTACCAACAGGAAGTCGTCGGGCATGTAGTCGAGGAGCGTCCAGGGCTGCTCGCCGGGGGCGCGGCCGGAGAGATGGCGCGAGTAGTTCTCGATGCCGGAGCAGATGCCGGTCTCGGTGAGCATCTCGATGTCGAAGTTGGTGCGCTGGCGCAATCTTGCCGCTTCGAGGAGCTTCCCCTCGGCATCCAGTTGGCCCAGGCGCACTTGCAGCTCGTCCTTGATGCTCGCGATGGCGTGGTTGAGGCGCTCCTGGGTGGTGACCCAGTGCTTGGCGGGGTAGATGTCGAGCCGGGTGCGGGTGCCGAGGATCTCGCCGGTGAGGGGGTCGATCTCGACGATGCGCTCGACCTCGTCGCCGAAGAACTCAACGCGCACGGCGAGGTCCTCGTAGGAGGGGTAGATTTCGAGCACGTCGCCGCGGACGCGGAACTTGCCGCGGGTGAAGTTCTGGTCGTTGCGCTCGTACTGGATGTTGGTGAGCTGACGCAGGACGGAGTCGCGGCGGCGGGTCTCGCCGACCTTGAGCGCGAGCACGACCTCGCCGTACTCTTCGGGCGAGCCGAGGCCGTAGATACACGAGACGGAGGCAACGATGATCACGTCGCGGCGCTCGAAGAGGCTGCGGGTGGCCGAGAGGCGCAGCTTCTCGATCTCTTCGTTGATCTGGCTGTCTTTCTCGACGTAGGTATCGGTGCGCGGGATGTAGGCTTCGGGCTGGTAGTAGTCGTAGTAGCTGACGAAGTACTCGACGGCGTTGTCGGGGAAGAACTCTTTGTATTCGGCGTAGAGCTGGGCGGCGAGGGTCTTGTTGGGCGCGAGGACGAGCGTCGGGCGGTTGACCTGGGCGATGACCTGGGCGACGGTGAAGGTTTTGCCGCTGCCGGTGACGCCGAGCAGGGTCTGGTATTTGTGGCCGGCTACGAGGCTGCCCACGAGCTGCTCGATGGCGGTGGGCTGGTCGCCGGTGGGGGCGAAGGGGGCGACGACGTCGAAGTTTGGCATCGGGAAGGGCCTCACGATGATATTGATGTGACAGGTGATAGTACTAGATTTCTCGTGCGCGGCGGCGCTTTCGGAAGCGGCCTCATCGGCCGTGGGATGCTGACGGACCGGCATTTCAGTATACCACGGGACCTCACCCCCGGCCCTCGCTCCCTGCGGGGCGAGGGGGAGGCAGAACTGTGGCGCGCTGGGTACGCGGGCGGCGAGCCAGTGGGCAGGCGCTCGCGCGGCGGACGCTGCGACGCGGAGGTCCCGCGGGGGCGCTGCGCGTGATGCCGCTCTCTGGGCTGCCGGCACGGTTGACCGCAGGCTGGCGGCGCTGGCGGGCGGGTGCGGTGGCGTTCGTTTTGGCAGTGACGATCCTGTGCGGGCAGCCGACGCTGGCGTACGCGGTGGGGAACGGGGCGAACCGGCCGAGCACACCACCGGCGCCCACGGTTCCGCAAGGGAAGCCGAATCACGCCAATCCCACCGCCGGCACGAAATCGGTGCTGCACATGCCGCCGGCGCCGAAGGGGCTGCCGCCGTTTAAGCCGCTCAGCCAGGAGCCGGCGATGTCCCATGGCTTCGTGCCGAGCATGAAGCCGGCAAAGGTGACGCTCTCACCGACGGCCAATACCACATTCCTGGGCAGTGACGGCCGTCTGGAGATCGACGTGCCGGCGGGGGCCATCACCGCGGCGGATGTGAGCGCGGCGGGTGGGCACGTGGTCCTTCAGGTGACGGAAGTCGCCCCCGGATCAGGGAGCAACGCCGGCGACTCGGGCATCGTGTCTTTCGGCAGCTATCTGGTGCAAGTGCAGGATGCGCGCGGCAACCCGTTCACGCATGGGCTGCGCGTGCCGGCGACGCTCAAGCTGCACTATGGCAAGGTGCGCGGCCTCGACATGAGCCGGGCGTTCGTCACGTTCAACGGCAGCCACCCCAAGTCGGTGACCAATCTGGGGCCTTACTCGACGGAGGCAGCGACCGACGACGCGCAGCATCAGGTGCTGCAGGCGCAGCTTGCGGCCGATCCGAAGGTGGCGGCGAGCGCGACGAGCGGGACGAGCACGCCCACGAATGGACCGCACGCGATGGCGGGATCGGCGGTCGTGGCTCCCAGCCAATACACGCTGCCCAGCACCTCCTTCACCTGGAGCACGATCGCGCCGGTCGCCAAAGTGGGCACTCCTGATCCATTCAATGTCGATCTAAATGCCGGCGCACTGACCGAGGGCACGCAGATCGACGTGCCGGCAGGGCCGGCGGGGGCGATGCCCAACATCACGCTGTCCTACAACAGCGCGGCGGTGAATGAGTCGCACAGCCCGCAGGGAGCCGCCGACTGGGCCGGCGAGGGCTGGAGCATGACGCTCGGCTCGATCAGTTGGTCTGAGCACAACGTCACTTCGAGCTGCCTCTCGACCTGCGGCAGCAACTGGGAGAGCAGCTGGACGCTCAACGATCCGTTTGGCACGAGCACCGCACTGATTCCGCCCAACAACGCGACCTCGACCTACAGCGACGATACGGCCAACTACTGGTGCGCGGTGAGCAGCAGCGCGACGCCGTGCCCGATTCTGTTCCATACGGCGCGAGAGACCTACGCCAAGGTGTACGCCTACGTCGGCCCCAACACGTGGGATGGCAACCCCGATCATCCGTCGTGCTTCCGCGTGTACCTGGCCAACGGCGTGATGGAGGAGTTCGGCTGCACGGCGGACTCGGTCGAGTACTACCCGATCCAGCCGAATAGCCAGCCGGGCCAGACCAATAACGACCTCTACTATCCGGTCAACTGGATGCTCGATCTGATCACCAATCCAGAGGGCGATCAGGTGCATATCACTTATCAGGCGGACAACGAGACGGCGCCGGATAAGCTGCCCTACACGCGCGACCTCGTCATGAAGACCATCGAATGGGACTCGAAGGCGTGCAGCAACGCGCAGGCGATGTGCACTGGCTCGTCGTGGCAGCCGCTGTACCGCGTGTACTTCAACGCGACGCACCAGCAGTCGGGCATTGTGCGCACCACGACCACGGGCACCTGCAATACCGACGCCTCGGTACGCTGCGACGACCCGGCCAGCGTCAGCGGAGGCGTGAGCGCCCCGCTGGTGAACGGGACCTTCGCGCTCAACGACATCAACGTGCAGATCAACACCAGCTCGGAGAACGGTGGAACGTACAACGGCGCGAGCTGGAACACGCTGCGTGACTACCAACTGAGCTACGAGCAGTCGGGGCCGACGACGATCACCGATCCGGTGACGAACCTGCAGGAACAGGCGGCGGGTTACTTCGACCTGACGCAGGTGAAGGAAGTGGGCGACGACGGGACGCTGGCCTATCCAGCGACGACCTACAGCTACACGAGCCAGACGGAGTACTACGAGGACGGCGCGTATACTCCCGCGATCACGAGCCTGTGTGGGCCGAGCTGGAACACCGGCGGCAACGGCGGGAGCTGCGATCTCTGGAGCCAGAGCTACGACGGCAACAGCCGCTACCTGGCGACAGCTTATAACGGGCAGGGGCTGCAACAGGCGTTCTCGTGGGCCAACGCGCGCAACAACACGCACGGCGTGAACAGCGGCATCGGCAGCGACATCGCCAATCCGCTGTACTGTGACAGCCACCAGAGCGGGTATCCCTGCAACTCGGCGGATGACGAGGCGTGGAGCCGGATCGTGCTGACGGGGCGCACGGATACGGTGGCGCAGCTGACGCAGGCGGGGCAGGGCGGCACGCAGACGACGACGCCCGTCAGCAGCACCTATGGGTACACGTACACGCAGACCTACCCGCTCGCCGCCCAAGAGTGCGGCGACTGCGTGGCCGGGATGTACTGGGGCAACCAGAACGACGGCGATTACCTGGACTACTACAACGGCACATTCATGGGCTTCAGCGCGGCGAGCGTGTCCAATCCAGACGGCTCGGTGGTGACGCACCAGTACTACACGACGCAAGGATGGGGCATCTACGACACCACGAAGGGGCTGACCTGCCCCAGCGACCTGCCGCCCGTCAACACCACGTGTCACGCCGCGCCATGGTGGAACATCATGAACGCCGGGCACGGGCTGGAGACCGGGGCGACGTACTATGGCACGGATGGGGCGACGGTGCTCAAGCAGACGAGCGCGGCATATAGCGCGGTCTGCCCGCCGAGTGGGGTCAGCGCAACGCCGCAGTACCAATCCAGCGTCGGGACGTTCGGCCCGTGGGACGGGCAGTTGGTGGCGATGCTGGACCACAACAATCCGATCGCCGATTGCGACGTGCAACAGACGCAGACGACGACGACGACGTGGGACGGCCAGACGACCTACGGGGTGATGGACACCGAGGCCTACAGCTACGATTCGTCCGGGCGCGTGACCAAGCAGACGAGCACAAGCAACAGCGGCGGCGCCAGCCCCAAGCAGATCGTGCAGGACACCGGCTACCAGACGATCAACTCGCTGGCGATTCCGGCCGAGCAGACGGCGAACGACACGCCGCAGACCAGCGGGTGGAGCGGGGCGTACATCCTCGACCTCGTCAACTCGACCGATACGCAGGATGGCAGCGGCAACAAGACGAGCTGCAGCGCGGCGAATTACGGCTCCAGCGGCAACACGGCCGGCGCGGAGATCGAGAGCGATGCGTATACGGCGTGCGGCGGGGCGGCCAACAAGACGACGATGGCGTATGACAATCTGGGCAACCAGACCGCGACCACCGACGCCGACGGCAACGGCACCGTGCTGGGGCACACCGGCGCGCCGGGAACGGCGTGCGCGGGGGCGACGAGCTGCACCAGCTACAGCGACGCGACGCAGGCAGTGACGACCAGGACGGCGAACGCCGCCAACCAGAGCACCTCGACGGCGCAGACCTACAATGCCGCCGACGGGTTCGGCCAGTGGCCGGCCGCGACGACCGATGCCAACGGCGTGACGACCAGCTACGTCTATGACGCGCTGGGGCGCACGACGCAGGTGCAGCAGGACGGGCAGACCAGCCCGCCGACGCGCCAGACGTGGTACTACACGCTGTGTCTGGGGGCGAATGGGGCGCCGCCGTGTTATGCTGAGGTGGACACGGCGCAGCGGATCTCGAGCAGCGGCACGGTGCTGGCGCGGCAGTTCTACGACGGGGAGGGGCACCGGGTTGAGCAGCAGGTGACCAACGGGGCGGTCATCACGAGCATCACCTACGTCGGCGACCTCGAAGAGCTGAGCACGACGGCGGGGGTCACCACGACGACGACCAGCTACTATGCGGGCGGGCAGCGGATCGCGCAAGCCACCAACGGCGCCTTCAGCTATCTGGGCAGCGACGGGCTGGGCAGCGCCGAGGTGGCGCTGGACGGCAGTGGGAACGCGCAGGCCAGCGTGCTCTATGACCCCTACGGCAACACGCGCTATAGCTCTGGCACCATGCCAGGCAGCTACGGCTACACGGGGCAGCATGCCGATGCGGCGACAGGGCTGGATTACTACCACGCGCGGTACTATGATCCGGTGCTGGGCCAGTTCGCCAGTGCGGACGCGGCGCAAGACGGGCTGAATCGCTACGGGTATGTGAAGGGCAACCCGGAGACGGCGACGGACCCAACGGGGCATCGGCGCGACTGTAGCCTGGACGATTGCAACGGCGGCGGGAGCGGCAAGCCGCCCTGCATAGGCGGATGCAAGTCGCCGTGCTGGCCGCATTGTGGGAGCGGCGGCAAGGGCCAGGGTAGCGGCACGGGGCAGGGCGGCGGCAAGGGCAAGGGCGGGGACGACGCGCTGATCAACCCGGGCGGCAATGGTGGCGGCCCTACGTATGACCAGTATGGCTGTGAACAGATCGCTGGCGAGAAGGTCTGCGACGCGCAGAGTATCGCCGGCACTACCAGCGATCTGTTCGCGTTCATCGGTGCTGGATTCGGGGTACTTGCCTTTCTCCTGGGACTGCTTGCTGCCGCCATTGCGGTCGTCGCGGCTGCCGATCTGGCATCCTTCTTCGGTATCCCAGAGGGCGTGCAGTTAGGCCTACTCGGGGCCCAGGTGGGTGCGCTGTCGCTTGCGGCCGGGGCGCTGGCCACTGAAGCCGGCGTGCTTTCGGTGATGTTCGGTCATCAAGGCCGGAGCGCGGATCCCAGTTCATGGTCGTACTCTAGTTTGGAGCAGTTCCGCCAGAGTGTAGTCGGCGTAGTGGCCGGGTTCGCTGCGCTTTTCACTGGCATATTCACGGGGGTGCTGGCCGTCATGTCCGCCATGCCGGTTGGATTCGTGGGAACATGGGGGTTTCAACTCGGGAGCGCACTTGGCCTCGTTGGTAGCTTGGCATTTGGAATTATAGCTGCGAGCGCCATCAATCAGGAGGAGGAGGTGATGGGCTACAATCCTGCGTCATCGTGACCAAGGGAGGCAATGGCGAGAGCGTTGCTACTTGTCGACGCCTCGCATTGGATGGCCTGCTTGATGCCAAGTCACTCGCGCAGCACTCCCGTGATGTCCAGTCGGTGCTCAGCGGGCTTCTGGGGGGCGGGGGCGTCATGTGGAAACGGAGACGTTGCATGAGAGTAGCCGCTACTTGGGTCGGATGGGTTGCGCTCGTGGCTGGGGTATCCACCGCCCTTGTTGCTCTCTTGATCGTGTACATCGCAGTCAAGATGCCTGGTCCGCCCAACCGGGCCCGCGCCGCGGCCGCAGGCCTCGTCGGTCTAGCTATCCTGTTAGGGGAAAGTGCAGGCGTTGCTATCTGCGTTGCCCTTGACTCCTTGCAGGTCGCGCCAGCGTATGGCGCTGTGTTCGAAACGGCCGTATACACTCTTGCCGGGTTAGAAGTGATGACGGCCGTGACTCTTGTGATCGCGTACTTCAGAACACTTCAACGACGGCTGCGGCAATAGGCGGGGAACATGGCGCGACTTTTCCGATGGAGGCGGCTAGCGATATGACGCGCCGGGCCCCCACGAACAGCACCACCGGCACCGGCAGCAGCCCCACCGGCGCCCAGATGACCTACGACACCGAGCGACGGCTGGCGAGCTGGCAGAACGCGCCGAGCGCCCCCACCAGCAGCACCAGCAACCTCTACGATGGCGAGGGGAATCGGGTGGCGCAAACCGTCACGAATGGGGCGGCCACCACCACCGTCACGTACATCGGCGACCTCGAAGAGCTGAGCACGACGGCCGGCGTGACCACGACGACGACCAGCTACTATGCGGGCGGCAAGCGCATCGCGCAGGCAGTCAACGGCGCCTTCTCCTACCTGGGCAGCGACGGGCTGGGCAGCGCCGAGGTGGCCTTGGACGGCAGCGGCACCGTGCAGGCAAGCGTGCTGTACGACCCCTACGGCAACCCGCGCTACAGCAGTGGGACGATGCCGGGCAGCTATGGCTACACGGGGCAGCATGCCGATGCGGCGACAGGGCTGGACGACTACCACGCGCGCTACTATGATCCGGTCGCGGGGCAGTTTGCGAGTGCAGATGCGGTGCAGGATGGGTTGAACCGCTACGCGTATGTAGGCGGCGACCCGGAGACGTTCAGCGACCCGACGGGGCACGCGCGCGATTGCCAGCAGTTCGACGATTGCGGCGGCGGGGGCGGCACGAGCGAGGGGAGCGGGCCGCCGAGCAGCAGCGGCTGCGGTGATACGTGCGGCTGCGACAAGAGTTGCCGCCAACAGCCCTCACCACCACCAAGCGGATGCACGAGCCACTGCGGCGGGTGCAAGGTCAACTGTGGCGCACATGGTGGGGGCAGTGGTGGCTCTGCGGGCCAGAATGGCTCCAGTACGCAGCTTTCAGCATTGATTGAGAGCGCGTGTGGCCCCTTAGGTGGACTGTGTGGCTGGATCATGTCGCGGCTGTCCTCTATGTCAGTGCACGACCTTGGAAACTGGTTGCGCTGGATTGGGTACGGCCTCGTTCTCGCTGGAATAGCGGTGCTGGTCGTCGATTTGATCTATACGCTGAAGACCGGAGTTGTCAGGGGGCTGGGTAGGGCCTTCGAGACCGTTGCCCGCATCCTGAACTTGATCGGTATAGCCGTCGGGTTCCTGTCCAACGCGCCCGGTGTAGTACAATCCATGGCCCTTTTCATCGCCGGTTTGGTGGAAGCCGTGTCAGGCATACTGGATACTGCGGCTGGCATATTTAACACACTTGGCTGGTTTGGGCAAGCTGCCGCCACCGCAGGAGTAGTAGCCGCTACCAACGCCGCTGACCCCGAAGTGGCCCCGATTGAAGACGCCGCAGGAGCTGTCATAGGGGCAGGTGTTTCCTTTCTGCTGAACGGCGTCGGTAGCTTGCTCATATCCGTGGGCGCTGAGTTCATTGCCTTGGGATACTATGAGCAAGGGAACTAACGAGGGGAGCAGGCAGCCCATCGGCTGCCTGCTCCTAGTGGATCAACCACTATGCACGTGCCCGTGGGGCTTCATGCATGCTGGGCAAAGTTCAGCTGCTGCCGCCGCCGAGAGCACCGCTACTTCCGGAACCCGGAACCGGAATTGATGAGCTGAGAGGATGACACCGGAATGCCGCTGTTCTTCAAAGCGGCAATCACCAAATCTGCAGGAGACCAGACCCTGCTTCAGCACACGCGCCCAAGAAGAGGGGGGCATTACGCGAATATGAATCCACGAGACTTTGCGGATTTGCTACCGCTGCAAGCATTGGGCTATGCACTCGCCTTCGTTGAGTTGGTGATTGCGACCTACTTTGTAGTTCGAGCACTGTTTGGAAGGCGAGTAATGGGAGCCGCGTTCAGGAGGCTGAGCAAGAGGTGGCAGAATGTCGTCTACATAGCGATCTGCGTACTGATTCTGCCGTCTATGGCACTGCTTGGCATTGGCATGTATGTGCCGTCTGCGCGTTTACTCAGAGACATCGGGGCCATCGGACTGTTGATCTTTGTGTTCATAATGGAAATCGCTCTGTTTCTGTAATGCACTAGCGGTGCAGTATGATAGGAGTATGCAGCGTGGTGTGTCGCCGGCAGCGGGCCGAGCGAGAGCATCTCGTACGTCGCCAGCGACGGGACGCTGCTCTTCGACTCGAAGCGGGCGTACGATGCGGTGGGCAACGCCGCGAGCGTGCAGACGACGCTGCCCACAGGGACGGATTATCAGGCGTTCTGTTACGACGAGCAGAACCGGCTGACGTGGGCCAGCAGCGCGAGCGGCACGGTGCCGTGTGGTGGGACCTGGAGCGCGGGGTCGCTGGCGGGCGCGACGTACACGAAGACGTACAGCTACGACACGCTCAACCGCTTGACGAGCGGGCCGGAGGGCAGCGACACGTACGGCGATCCCCATCACCTGGACGCGGCGACGGCCATCACGGGCAGCAGCACCAGCTACAGCGCCAGCTACGACGCGGCCGGGGACATGACCTGCCGCGCCCCCACCACCGCGACGACGTGCAGCGGCCTCAGAATCACCGGCGCCGAGCTCACCTACGATAACGAGCGGCGGCTCAGCAGTTGGCAGAACACGCCGAGCAGCCCCACCAGCAGCACGAGCAACCTCTATGATGGGGAGGGGAACCGCGTCGAGCAAACCGTCACCAATGGGGCGGCCACCACCACCGTCACGTACATCGGCGAGCTGGAGGAGTTGAGCACGACCGCCGGGGTCGCCACCACCACGACCAGCTACTACGCGGGCGGCGCACGCATTGCCCAGGCGGTCAACGGGGCCTTCTCCTACCTGGGCAGCGATAGCCTCGGCAGCGCGCAGGTGTCCCTCGACGCCAATGGCAACGCGCAGGCGAGCGTGCTGTACGATCCGTACGGCAACGTGCGCTATAGCAGCGGGACGATGCCGGGGACGTATGGGTTCACGGGGCAACGCAGTGACGCCGCGACCGGCCTCGACTATTACATCGCGCGCTACTACGACCCGGTGCTGGGGCAGTTCACCAGCGCGGACTCGGTGCAGGATGGGCTGAACCGCTACACCTACGTGGGCGGCAACCCCACGACGGCGACCGATCCCACAGGGAACCGGCGCGACTGTAGCCTGGACGATTGCAACGCGCCATCTCCCACGCCGACGTCACCGCCAACTGGCGGCTGCACGAGCGACGCGAACTGCGGCTGTTACACGAGCTGCGGCAGCTTGCCACCGCCAGCGCCACCTCCGCCCAGCGGCACCCCAACTCCGCCTCCCGCTGGCAGCAATGGCAACGGCGGCGGTGGGAACGACACATGTACGCTCAGTCCGGCTCAGTGTGCGAATGGCGAAAAATCTAGGGAACAAGACGTCTTGCACACGGAGATGATCATCGACGGTGCTACTTTCCTGACGTCGCTCCTTGGCCTGTTCGGGGATCTCTGGGATCTGAACAAGCTGCTCAACAACCCGACGCGCGACGTTCTGGACGTCATCCTGGATGTGTTTGCAGCTGTCGGTGATATCCTGCCCGCCGCCACTTCAGCGCTTTCGTTCATATCCAAGCTTGGTGTCGATATCTCGGGAGCGACGGAGATCGTTGGCGTCCTCTCGTCGTTCGTCAACGTCTTGAGCGCGCCGATCGAGGCGTTCAAGGCGGCGTCGGGACCGTGGCAGGCAGCTGCGAAATTCGTGCTGCAAGCCGCCTGGATGACAGCGGATGGCCTGTTGCACGGCGTGGATTTCACCGACGCCTTTGTCGGCATCGCCTCGACGGCTCTGCAAGATATCAACCCGGCCTGGAATCTCAAGGATCTCCTGTTGGGGGGTGTACACCTCATTGATGGGGCCGTGAACTACGCACAGGCATACATTGCTCACCTCAACGGCGAGTCAATCGATCAATACTGCCATGACAATCCTTCCTCCTGCTAGGCATACCATGCACGGAGGATGGGGCGGCACAAGCCCACGTGGAGAACCTGAGCATGCTGCGTGTGCCCTGGATGCGCTCGTGGTAGAGAGCACCACGAGACCGAGAGGCTCGCCATGTGGGCAACACTGATCGCTTCCGCAGTCTTCACCGCCGTGTTCATCTACGTTGGCGTTGGCTTGGCGGGCAGGCCGCTACGGCCCTACGGGATGAACCAGCCGACTGTGTACGGTTGCATGTTCATACTAGTGCTGTTCTGCGCGATCTCCGCGGGCGCGGTGTCATTCTGGGCAGTCGAGGTGCTGTTCTCGCCGTGGCAGTCCAATGGTAGCGTGCTGACAGTCGTGTTCCTGACATTGGAGGGAGTGGCCGCGGTGACGGCGGTGAGTTGCGGTGCTATGGCAATGGCGACGGCCCGTAGACAGTCGCGCCCGGGTTTTCGCGCGGGAGGAGCCATCCCTAGTGAGGGACAGCAACGAGATTGGGCATTGTATGTGGTGGCACTCGCGCCTGTGATCGGGACAGTCTCCGAAGTCCCTTTGCCCTTTGATGACCAGTTCCTGACTTGGCTGTTTCGTTTGGTCTGGCTGGGTTTCATGTCTATGGGGCTAACGCTAGCATTGACCGGCTACTCGGCATTCAGGCGTGCAAAGCGTACAAAGCGATGGGCGGCCGGCGTGAGCTTGGGCCCCGTCGGGGCTGCGTATCTGTTTTGTGTGGGCATTACAAGCGGCCTACTGATCGCGGTTGGGCTGTTTGTTGAGATTCCCATACTCGTTCGCCTGCTACCAGCCGCTATTGCTCTGGGGTTTGCCCTTTTGTGGACTGTTGACTTCATTACTGGCACGTGATGGCAACCGGCGCGCACAGAGCAACGCATGTCATTCTTAGTCCGGTGCGCTGAGGTTTCCAACCAGCAGGCGTGCGTGCGGGAGGAGCCTATGCGGTGGTGACAATATCCGCACTCGATCTGCACCCGCTCTTGCGAGGGTGGGGCGAACACATTGGCTTGCTACATGCCCGTAGCTACGACGCGGTGGGCAACGTGGCAAACGTGTGGACGACGCTGCCCAGCGGGACCGATTACCAGGCGTTCTGTTACGACGAGCAGAACCGGCTGGTGTGGGCCAGCAGTGCCAGCGGCACGGTGCCGTGTGGCAGCGGCGGCACGTGGAGCGCGGGGTCGCTGGCGGGCGCCTCGTACACGAAGACGTACAGCTACGACACGCTCAACCGGCTGACGAGCGGACCAGGCGGCAGCTACACATACGGCGATGCGCATCACCTGGACGCGGCGACGGCCATCGGCAGCAGCTATACTGCGGCCTACGATGCAGCAGGCAATATGACCTGCCGCGCCCCCACCAGCGCGACGACGTGCGCCGGGACGCAGACGGGCGCTCAGCTTTCGTACGACAACGAGCGGCGGCTGGCGAGCTGGCAGAATCAGCCGAGCAACCCCACCAGCAGCACGAGCAATCTCTACGACGGGGAGGGGAACCGCGTTGAGCAGCTGGTGACCAACGGGGCGGCCACCACGACGATCACCTACGTCGGCGATCTGGAGGAGCTGAGCACGACGGCGGGGATGACCACCACCACGACGAGCTACTATGCGGGCGGCCAGCGCATCGCGCAGGCGGTCAACGGCGCGTTCAGCTATTTGGGCAGTGACAACCTGGGCAGCGCGCAGGTGGCGCTGGACGGCAGCGGCAACCCGCAGGCGAGCGTACTGTACGATCCCTATGGGAACGTGCGCTACAGCTCGGGCACGATGCCGGGCAGTTACGGCTACACGGGGCAGCATGCCGATGCGGCGACGGGGCTGGATTACTACAACGCGCGCTACTACGATCCGGTGCTGGGCCAGTTCACCAGCGCCGACTTGATA
>DASVAA010000059.1:0-5041 GCA_036376595.1 Ktedonobacterales bacterium
TCTTCCCACCGTGCCGCTTCCTGCTCCTCCTCGCTGGCGCCAAGTGCGCGCATGAACTCTGCCGTGGAGTGGTAGACCGTGCCTTCCGGCGACTCACCAGCTTCCGCCGCGCGTGCGGATTCCTGCCAGCCAACATCGTTCACGAAGGCGTCGTCGTAGCGCGCGCATTCGGCTTCCCATGCTTCGTCCAACAAGGTCTGGATGAGCTGCTCCGGCGAGATGCCGCGGCCCAACGCGAGCCGTTCGGCTACGGTGAACTCGTCGTCTGAAAGATTGATCGTGCGGCCCATGCCGTCCTCCACGCGGTCCGAAAGTAGGCGTTCACGGCAACCACAGTGTACACCAAATCACACTTGCGGCGCATCGGCAGGTGCATTGCAGTGCGCTGGCGCATGCCGCGATCGCTGTGGGATCAATACAGTTGTATGGCCGAGTAGGAGCATCGTGGTGAGAGGTTGATATTTGTCGCATGATTGTGTAGTATGGCGTGGCCCGGCCGCTACTTGGACAGTGCGCATCACGTGGATGGGATAGAGTGCGCGCCGGGCAGCGTGAGGCACGTCATGCGGCAGCACGGCAGAGCGCGGAGCCTCGTCGGCTCCGCCTTCGGCACCTATATTCCACAGCAATTGATCACCGCCACCGAGGTGGGATCGCTCTTCGTCGCGCGCGCCGTCGAGCGCGAGAGCGCGTGCCTGTTGCGCGTGCTCAGCCGGCCGCCCGCCGCGGCCAGCGCCGAGATGGAGGAGCACACGGCCCGGTTCCGGCAGGCGGCCGAGCAAATGCGGCAGATTCAGCACCCCTACCTCTTGCCACTGGTTGACGCCGGAGTGGTTGGCGAGGTGCCCTATCTCGTCTGGCCGCTGATCGCTATGCGCCCGCTGGCCTCGATGGATGGCCGCGTCGCGCCGATAGACCTCGACACCGCCGGCCGCTACCTCGACGAGATGGCCGCGGCGCTCGAGCACGCCCACGCGCGTGGGCTGGTCCACGGCAATCTGGCGCTCGAAGGCATCTACGCCCAGGGAGACGGCCGGTTGCTGATTGGCGACCTGGGCGTGCGGCAGTTGATCGAGCTGCTGCGCCAGGACATGCAGTGGCACTATCTCTACACGCTCGCCGATCCCAGCGCCCCCGAGCAAATCCTGGGACGCCGCCCGCGCGGCGCAACCGACGTCTACCTGCTGGCGTGCGCGCTCTTCCGGCTGCTCACTGGCCGCCAGATCTTCGAGGGCGAGACGCGCGAGGATGTGGCCCACGCCCACCTGCACGACCCCGTGCCGCCGCTGGGCATGTTCCGCGTCGATCTGCCGCCCGGTCTGGATGGCCTGCTCGCCGTCGCGCTGGCGAAAGAGCCGGGGAACCGCATCCAGCGTCCGGGCGAGCTGGCGAACGCCTTCCACGAGATCGTCGCGCCGGGTGACGTGACACGCATTCCCTTCACCACCGGCGGTCCAACCATGCCGCTGTCGGGCGCGCCTGGCGTGATCCCCATGACGCGCCCGCTCACCTATGGGCCGCTCCCCTCCGGGGGCGCGGGCGGCGGCGCGTATCCGTTCGGCCATGGTTCGCGTGCCACCGGCGCTCCCTATCGGACAGGCATCCCCTTCACCACAAGCTATGGACCTGCTGCGCGCGCTCCAGAGGGGATCGCAGGCAACGGCGCACATCCTGAACTGCCGCAGCCGTCGCCTCGCCTGACCCGCCCGCCCGTCTCCAGTGGTCCCGTACCCACTTCGCGGCCGCTCATCAACAGCGGTCCGCCGCCCACTTCGCGGCCGCTGGTGACCAGCGGTCCGCCGCCCACTTCGCGGCCGCTGGTCACCAGCCGGCCATTGTACCCGTCGCAATCGTTGTCGCAACCGCTCTCGCGACCGCGGACGCCGAGCCAGCCGATGACCTTCGTGCGGGCGCATCCCACCAGCCAGCCGCTGGTGCCACAGCGCAATCCGAGTGCGCCGCCCATGCCCACGGGCACCGGCCCGATTCCCCCGATGCGCATCACTGCTGCCCCAGCGCGCAAGCACGGCAGTCGGGGGCCATCGCGCGGCGGCCTCAAGCTGGCGCTGATCCCACTGGTGATCGTGCTGATCGCCGTCGGCGGCGGCTTGACACTGCGCAACTTCGCGGGCGCCGCCTCTGCCAGCGGGCAGGTGGTCTTCGCCGATAACCCCCAGGGGCCGGCGGGCGTCACCGACGCGCTGACCATCTCGGCGACCAGCCTCGGCACGCCATCACAAGGCAGCCACTACGCCGCGTGGCTACTGGACTCGCACAACGAGCAGGTGATCCCCCTCGGACCGCTCGTCGCGGCCGCCGACGGCAAGAGCTACAGCCTGAGCTTTAGCGGCACGAGTGGCTCCAATGGGACGCCCACGAATCTGCTGGGGGCCGGCGATACGGTGGAGATCACCGTCGAGACGAGTATCAGCAGCACGCCCGCGGGCCGCGTGGTGCTCGAAGGGAGCTTCCCGCCGCGTGCCTTCGTGCATATCGGCCATCTGCTGGTGGCCTATCCCGATGTGCCCGGCGGCATCGGCATCCTGACGGATGCGCTGCGGCAGACCGCGCGGATGAATGCCCAGGCGCAGGCGCTGCTCAAGGCATCAGGCGCCGGAGACCAGACCAGCGTGCGCTGCTACGCGCAGAACGTGGTGAACATCATCGAGGGCCGCAAAGGGAGCGACTACCACGCGCTCTCCCCTGACTGCGCCACACTCAAGATCGCGCCCGCCGATGACGGCTATGGACTGCTCACCGCCGCCGCGCAGCCCGCGCAGTCTGGCCAGTCCGGGCAGCCCGAGCCAGGCTACCTCGATGCCATCGTGCTGCATGCGTCGCTGGCCGCCACACAGCCCGACGCGACGCCGGACCTGCGCCAGCACGCTCAGCGCGTACAGGTCGCGGTGAGCGATGTGCTGGGGTGGGTGCGTGCCGCACAGGGCGCAGCGCTCTTGTTGCTCACCTCACCAGGCGATCAGACGCAGGCGCGGCTGCTCCAGACGCTCGCCGATCAGGCGTACCACGGTACCGACACCAATGGCGATGGGCGGGTTGACCCAGTGCGTGGCGAGGCGGGCATTGCCACGGCCTATATCGAGACGCAGCTCATGGCGACGATTACCCTTAGCCCGCGCGCATAGGGCCGGTGCTGGCGTGAGGACCCCGTCCTCCGCCTCCTCTTGACTTTTCCGCGCCTCGTGATGTTTATTCTGCTTCACGAGGTCAAAGCGGAATGATTGACGACACCGACACCAAAATCCTGGCGATCCTTCAGCGCGATGCCCGCACCAGCAACGCCGACATCGCGCGTCAGCTAGGGATGGCGCCCTCGGCGATCTTCGAGCGCATGCGCAAGCTCGAAGCGCGCGGCGTGATCGCCGGCTACACGGCGCGGATCGATCCGCGGGCGCTGGATCGCGGGCTGCTCGCGTTCGTCTTCGTGCGCGCCGACGAGCGGTTGGGCCGTTCCGAGTCAGCCGGCGCACAGCTCGCCGCGATCCCCGAGGTCCAGGAGGTCCATCACGTCGCCGGCGAGGACTGCTATCTGGTCAAGGTGCGCGTCGCCGATACCGAGGCGCTCTCGCGGCTGCTGCGCGAGGGCTTCGGCGCCATCGAGGCGATCCGCTCGACCCGCACCACCATCGTCCTCAGCACGGTCAAGGAATCAGCGACGCTGCCGATCGCCGAAGGATAGGTTGCGTATCACGAGCACGTTAGGCAGTGCGGCTTTCACCCCCATACCTGAAGGCAGGGGCACTCAGCCGCGTTCTTTGGTAGGAGCGCATCGGCATGCCCAACTCCAACGCGGCGGCTTCTGGCCGGTGGCAAGTGCTGGCGAGCTTCGCGGCGGTCTACATCATCTGGGGATCAACCTACCTGGCGATCAGCTTCGCGGAGGCATCGATCCCGCCGCTGCTGATGGCCGGTGTGCGCTTTCTCATCGCGGGCGGTCTGCTCTATGGCTGGGCGCGTCTGCGCGGCGCCCGGCGGCCCCAGCGCATCCACTGGCGGTCGGCGCTGGTGATCGGCGGGCTGCTGCTCTTCGCCGGCAACGGCGGTGTGGTGCTCGGCGAGCGCACGGTGCCGACGGGACTGGCGGCGCTGCTGGTGAGCACAGTGCCGCTGTGGATGGCGCTGATCGAGGGGTTGCGCCCCGGCGGGCGGCGGCCGAATCTGCCCGTGGCGGTGGGACTGGGCATCGGCTTCGCGGGGGTGGCGCTACTGGTGGGACCGGGCACGTTCACGGGCGGCATCGGCGGCCTGGGTGGCGTGATAGTGGTGGTGGGAGCCGCCGTCTGCTGGGCCATCGGCTCGCTCTACTCGCGCACGGCCAAGATGCCCGACTCGCCACTGATGGGCAACGCGCTCGAGATGCTGGCCGGCGGCGCGCTGCTGATGCTCGTCGCGCTGGGCACGGGAGAGGGCGGCCAGCTCCACCTCGACCGCGTCACACCGCGCTCGGCACTCGCGCTCGCGTACCTGGTGATCTTCGGCTCGCTGGTGGCCTACACGGCCTACATCTGGCTGCTGCGCCACGTGCAAGTCGCGCACGTCTCGACCTACGCCTACGTCAACCCGGTCGTCGCACTGCTGCTGGGCATCGCCTTCAACGGCGAGCGGCTCACGCCCCTGACGCTGCTCGCGGCGGCGGTGATCCTGGCGGCGGTGGTGGTGATCACAACCTTCCGCGACCGGCCGGGTGGGTCGCTCGCAGGGCAATCGGCTATCGCTGAGACGGAGCCGCTCCAGCCGGCGGGCCGGGAGAGCTAACGAAGCCCTCACCCCCCAGCCCCCTCTCCCTGCGGGGCGAGGGGGAGGCAGAGGTGCGGCGCGACCAACATCACTCGCGCACGGGCAAGGGGAAGTCATGTCCGCGTCGGGTCTTGGGGTGCGCCGCCGAGTGCCGCCAGGTATGCCGCGCGGGCGAAGGGTCGGTAGCCGGCGGCGTGCGCCAGCGCGAGCGAGGCAGCGTTCTCGGCCATCGCACTATAGAGTGGCACCAGCCCTTGATTTGTGACGCCTGCCGTCCATAGGGTCG
>DASVAA010000060.1:0-2410 GCA_036376595.1 Ktedonobacterales bacterium
AAAGCGGCGAGCGGCTTCTCGCATGGGCTGACCTTCAGCCACCGCTCGCACCAGGCGCTCTTTCAGGTCGGTCGAATAAGCACGCATACCGCTCTGCTCCGCATAACCCATGCCTGCCTTCGCCTCTTGCAAGTTGCTCTATGCCTGCGACGCGCAATCGTAGAGCGTCCCGCCGCCCTGGCCGCCGAACCCGGTGGACCCGCTGCTACCGCCCCCGTACGCGCTGGATGCGACTGTCGCACAGTTTTGCGCCACCCAACTCGTCACGCTGCTGGCCGCCTGGCCTGGTCCGCCACCGTTACCGTTGCCCGAAAGCAAGAAGTAGCGCACCGTCCCGTCGTCGATCAGCGACTGGAGTTGCGCGGTCGTCAGGATCGGGTCGCTGCCGTTGAAGCCGCCCAGTGTCATCACCGCGTCGCCCGTCGCGATGATGATCGGCGCGGACTCGCTGGAGCTGGGGACCGCGACCAGATACGCCGCCGAGCCCTGGTGCGCCTCAAGATAACCGATCAACTGCGAGTTCACCGACACACTACTCGCACCGCCTGGGGGTCCTCCCGCCACGCCGTTATCGATGCCCGCGATCGGCAGATCGGGCGCGGTGTTGGCCCATGCCGGATATGCCGACCAGACGGTGGGCGCGGCGAGCAGCCCGACGAAGATCAGTGCGACCGCCGCCAGCCCCAGCGAGCGCGTGCGGGGGAGCTGCGGCAGGAGCCGGATGCAGGCGAGCAGTACCGCCAGCGCCACCGTCACGCCCAGCAGCGGCAGCAGCCACGTTCCCCACGAGGAATCGACACTGACGAGGTAGAGCTGCTCCAACGCCGTCGCGCCCAGGGCTAGCGGCAGGAACCAGCCGCGCCATCCGGGCTGCACGAAGCGGCGCCACATGACGATGACGCCGATGCCGACCAGCGCGGCGATCGCGGGGGCCATCTGCGAGAGATAATACTGGTGGAAGAAGCCGGCCACGCTGAAGAAGACGGCCATCGTGAGCAGCCACGTGCCCCAAAGCACCATCGACTGCTGCTGCCGATCCTCGCGCGGGCGGAATGGACGGTCGAGCGCGAGCGCAACGAGGCCGATCAGCGCGAGGGGGAGCAGCCAGACGATCTGCCCACCGAGCGGCGCCGTGAAGAGGCGCAGAAGCCCAGGATTCCCAGTATTAAACATGCCCGTGCCGCCACCCGCGGCCCCTTGCCCGCCGGGTCCTCCGGCGAAGCCCTCGGGCGGGCCATATGCCGCCGTGCCAGCGCCTCCGCTCGCGCTCGCCGGCACGAAGGCGCTGGAGGTCGCGCCGCTACCAGCGCTCCCTTGCGCCCCAGGGCCAAATGGTCCGCCACCGGGTCCGCCACCGGGGAAGCCGCCACCTGGGCCACCGGGGGAGCCGCCACCGGGACCCCGGCCATCTGGACCAAGCCCCGGCGCGCCACCGCCGTTCCCTCCACCTGGGCCGCCACCACCCAGGAGCCGCTGCACGCCGTTGTAGCCAATCGCCAGCGTCAGCTCTGAGTTGTCGGTGGTCGAGCCGACCCACGGACGCAGCGCCGCCGGGATGAGGTCCACCGCGATCACCCAGGCGAACGAGAGGCCCAGCATCGTCACGCCCGCGACCAGCATCGAGCAGATCCGGCGCACCCAGGGCTTGCGCGAGCCAAGGATGTAGGCCAGGAAGAACGCCGGGACGACCAGATACGCTTCGAGCATCTTGATATTGAAGCCCAGGCCGACGAAGACGCCAGCGAGCACGATCCAGCGCAGTTGATCCGTCTCCAGCGCGCGAAAGACCGCCCACGCGCCCAGCAGCAGCGCGAGCATCAACGTGCTGTCGATGGTGTTGTTGCGGTTGGTGACGACGCTGATGGGGCTGACGGCCAGCGCGAGCGCCGCGATCAGGCCGGCGACGAGGCCAAAGTGGCGGCGCACGAGCGCGTAGATGAGCACGACACTGAGCACGCCCGCCAGCGCCTGCGGCAGGAAAATGGCGAAGGGCGTGAAGCCGAGCATCTTGATGCTCAGGACTTGCAGCCAGAAGCCCAGCGGCGGCTTATCCACCGAGACGAAGCCCGCGGGATCCAGCGAGGCGAAGAAGAAGGCATGAGCGTCGCTCCCCATGCTGCGCACTGCCGCCGCGTAGTAGAGGTTGCCGAAGCCGTTTTGCCCAAGTTGGTAGAAGTTGAGCACGAGGGAGAGCAGCGTGACCGCCGCCAGCGCCAGCCGGTGCGGCGCAAGGAGATTGGCGAAGCGCAGCGTGGCCGGGCCGCCGGATGGTCCAGGTGGAGGCGTCACCCCTGGCGGCGACGCGGACGAGTCTCCCGACTCCTGAGCGGGACTGGCTTCGTCGATGGTGAGATACCCGTCGGGGGTCATATTTGGGGTCATCAGGGGAGAGCCTCCTTCGTCGGAATCG